>JAQVYZ010000117.1 GCA_028708485.1 Caldisericia bacterium
GGGTAACTCAGCATTAAACGCTTTGATAGGTCCTCAATTCAGTATTTCCAAAGTCAGAGGGCAGGTACTGTTTATCGATGGTATGCACTATATGCCAACTTACCATCCTGCAGCGGCTCTATACCGTCGGGAGATACTAAGCGTATTAGAAAGTGATTTTAAAATTTTACAGAAATGGTTGAAAGAGAAAAAGAAAATATGAAATTAAGAGTAGTTTTTTTAGGCGGAATTGAAGAAATTGGAAAGAATATGACGTTATTCGAGTTTGAAAATGAATCCATCTTACTGGATGCGGGATTTAAATTTCCCGGTGCAGAACTATTGGGTATAGACAAAGTCATTCCGGATATAACGTACTTACTGGACAATATTGACAAATTAAAAGGGATTATTTTATCCCATGGTCATGCAGACCATATTGGTGCGATCCGGTATTTTGCAGACAAGATAAAAGTACCGATCTATTCAAGTCCTTTAACCCTCGGTATTTTAAAAGAAGAATTGCCGTCTTATATGTCGAAGGCATTGAATTTTGTTGAGGTGAAATTGCCCTCGTCCTACACGATCGGGAAGACAAAAGTAGATTTTATCAGGATGACTCATAGTATCCCGGATGGTTTTAGCACAGTATTTCACACTCCGTTTGGTTCGATTGTGGAATCGGGAGATTTTAAGGTTGACTTGACTCCGATTGATAATAAGCCGATTGATTTGCAGAGTTTGGCTCAGGCTGGAAAACAAGGTGTACTTCTCTATATGGGAGACAGCACCAATGCGGATGAAGACGGTTTTACCGGATCCGAAAAAACGGTGGGCCAAAAGTTGGAAGACCTGATTCGCGGTACCAATCAACGTGTTTTTGTCGGTACATTCTCAACAAATCTGCACAGACTCCAGCAGGTGTTTGATATTGCCAAAAAAGTGAACCGGAAGGTACTGGTCGATGGAAAATCCATCTTGCAGGTCATTCAGGTAGCTTCCAAGCTGAAATACTTCCAGGTGGATCAGTCGCAATTGATCTCCTATGCGCAGGCTGCCCAGATTCCCGATTCAGAAATCCTGATCCTAACCACAGGTACTCAGGGAGAGCCGTTTTCCGGGCTTACCAGATTGGCTAGGAACAATCATGACAGCTTACAGACAAAAAAAGGCGATTTGGTCATCATCTCAGCCGATCCAATTCCAGGGAATGAATCCTTTGTCTGTCAGGTGATCGATAACCTGTTAAAGCGGGGCGCGGAAGTCATCTATAAGCGGGAAGGCGTGCATGTCTCAGGACACGGAAGCAAAGAAGACCTCAGGATGATGTTGTCCATCCTGAAACCGAAGTTTTTTATCCCCATTCACGGTGAGTACAGACAGATGTATTCGCACACACGCATCGCTCAGGAGACCGGGATTCCCGCCAGCAACACTGTCATCGTGGAAAATGGGACGATCATCTCTTTAAATAAGAACCAACTGACGAAGGTCGGAAGAATCCCTGCAGAGCCGGTATTCATTGACGGGAAAATGGTAGGCGATATCGAATATTCTGTTATCGATGAGAGAAAACGGTTATCCAGGGAAGGGGTGCTCAATACTGTCTTACTTGTGAACAAGAAAACCAGGAAAATGTCTACCGATCCGATCATTGAAACCAAAGGATTGATGTCCACCAAGTTCTCCAGCGAGTTGTTCCAGTTAGCTAAAAAGGGTATTGAAGAAGTCGTGGTGAAATGGTCGAATCAAAACGGCAACGCGGCTGATTTAGAAAAAATGGTGAAGGGGTACCTTTCCTCGTTTATCACCTCGGAAGTTCGCCGGAATCCGATCATATTTGTCACGGTTTTAGGAGCGTAAACATTGTTGATTAACGTAAACTTAACCACCAAACTCATGATTCGGTCCGCCGTGGTGATGGCTTTGTATACTGCGATCACATTGCTGTTCAAACCAATCTCTTACAATGTGATTCAAGTCAGAATCTCGGAGATGTTGACGATACTCCCGTTTTTCTTTCCGGAAACCATTATTGGATTAACAATGGGTTGTTCACTGTCCAATATATTTTCCGGGTACGGATTGTATGATATTATCGGCGGATCAATCTGTACTCTCATTGCAGCTATATTAACCTATTATTGCAGTAAGATTAAAACAAAACAGGCAGTATACCTGGCTATGCTTCCACCGATACTGGTGAATGCTTTTGGAGTAAGCCTTTATCTGACTTATCTCCAGTATAACGTTCCCAATAATGATATCCGAATTTCCTTTTGGTTATTGTATTTCGTGAATGCTTTCTATATCCTGATTGGACAATCTATTGCGGTAGGTATTGGGGGGACCATGCTGGTTCAGATTATCCGTAAATGGAAATGGGGATCATGAAAATCGCTTTAGCACAGATAGATTCAAATTTAGCCCAATTTCAGCGTAACCTTCAAAAGCATCTTACCTATATCCAATTAGCGGTGGATGCCGGGGTGGAATGTGTTATCTTTCCGGAAATGGCTTTAACAGGCTATTCCTTGCAGGATCTTGCTCTTACACAAGCGATTCCATTGGACAGTCCCAAGCTGGATCCTTTGCGAAGAGCTTCTGAAAAAATTGATATTATTACCAGCTTCCCTGAATTATTCGAATACTCAGCCTACATCGCTACCTCCTTTTTTTCCGGTGGGGAACTTCGGCATACCCACAGAAAGGTATACCTGCCGATTAACGGAATGTTTAGCGACCGAAAGGATTTTAAACCGGGGAGCCGAATCACCTCGTTTCCGCTTCGGAATGGGCAACAAGCCTGTTTATTGATCTGCCGAGATATTTGGCATATGGACGCCGTTTTGCGTTGCAAAGAGCTGGGAGCCTCTGTCATATTCGCTCCTTCAGCTGTTCCATTACGCAATATTACCGGAAAAGGACCCGGCATCTCTGATTTCATCGAAAGAACCGTTCAAGGGTATGCCGAGAAAAACAACCAATTCTTTGTATTTGTAAACAGGGTTGGTTTTGAAGAGGGAATCTGTTTTTATGGCGGTAGTATAGCCGTGGACCCTTTTGGGAAAATTTTGACCAAAGGAACGTATTTAACGGAAAATATTCAGATAACAGAGTTAGATTGGCGGGAACTTGAAAGAAAAAACCGCATCCTGCCTTTATCCTATGAGCAACAATCCTTTTCAGCCTGGTCCCGAGAGGTGGAATGATGTTGCCTTTACCAGCATTTAACCCCGCTTTTACCTGTCAAGTCATCCAACAGTTTATCCAGGAAGAGGTCCGAAAATCGAATCTCCAAGGCGCAGTGATCTCTCTTTCAGGTGGACTGGACTCTTCTGTGATCGCAAAACTCTCTTACGAAGCGTTACAAGGTAAGATAAGATTATTGTACATGCCTTACCGGGACATTGCCTCTTCAGATAGGGACGTTCAAGCGTTAGCTGACCAATTGCACATACCGGTGGAAAAATACGCAATCACAGAGTGGGCAAATCACTTTTTTTATGAAAGACAGCTGGAAGATCCGTTAAGAAAAGGAAACGTGCTGGCCAGGTTGCGCATGGTCGCACTATTTGATGTCAGCGCCAGGGAAAAAGCACTGGTTGTCGGCTCCAGCAATAAAACAGAAATACTGGTCGGTTACTCAACCTGGTATGGAGACAGTGCTTGTGCTATCCTGCCTATCGGAGACCTCTATAAGACGCAAGTCAGAGCTCTTGCAGAATACCTTGATATCCCGGACACCATTCGCAGCAAACCTCCCTCGGCAGAACTCTGGGAAAACCAGACCGATGAAGGGGAGCTGGGGGTTTCTTATGCAGATTTAGATAGCATCCTATACTATTTAGTCGATGAACAAAACTCGATTCCGCAAATGATCGAGAAAGGCTTTCCGGAAGAAATCGTACGTAAAGTCCGGTCAAAAATGCAAAAATCCTATTATAAGCAACGGATGCCTATCGTTTGCAAATGCTCCAACCGAACGATCGGTGTGGATTACAGGTACAATAAAGATGCCCAAAACGCTGAAGAAGAATAAAAAAAGACAAAAACCTCTCCCGAAGCCAGCCATATGGATAACCTGGTGGAATCGATTCCGAAAAGGGATATTCATAGTAGTACTGCTGGCTGCAGTTTGTTTTGCTGGCTGGTTTTCCTGTAAAGGCTGGTATTCCAGTCGGTATCCGAAAGCTTACACAGACTGGTGGAAAGCTACACTTCGCCTGGAACAGGACGCCCGGGAAGGAAAAACGGAGATAGAAAATGCCCAGAAGTGGCTAGTGGCTTCTCAGAAATTAGCAAAGTTTAGCAAACCCATGAAATGGGTCTATAACGATATTTCTCCGGAAGATCCTTTCATAATCCTCATTGAGATGACGACAAATTACCGTTTAAAACCGGAAAAAATTTCCTCCCAGACAGATGAAATTACCATGCTTCATAATCAATTCTCCGATTATAACCGTTACTTAGGCAGGACAGAGCCGGTATTCCTGGCAGACAGGCTGGTACAGGAATGGAACTGCTTAAAGCAGTTGATCCAGACGGATGCAGAAGGGGATAAAATACAGGCTTCCATCCAATTGATCAACCTGCAGATACCTTTACTCGAACCCTTTTGGCTGGAATCTGACATCAC
>JAQVYZ010000118.1 GCA_028708485.1 Caldisericia bacterium
GGAATAATTCATCCCAAAAGAGACCAAGTCTCCCACTTGAAGATTCGGTTTTGCTTCCACATCGAGCATCAGGTGATCAGAGGAAGCTCCCAATATCTCGATGCCTTTATCGAGGGGTGTAAGTCCAGCAATATCTGTATCTAAACGGCCGATATTGATAATCGCCTTTTTACGCAATCCTTTATCCCGGAACGGAATGTGTTCACCAAAAGCATTGTGTGCTGTTTCCCCGATGGGAAAGGAAGGTTTCGTTCGCAGTTCAATAATCTCCCCGGTGAGTATGCAGATATCTGTATAACAACCCGGCAGCGGTTGTTTATACACGGCATCCACACCCATTAAAAGGCCTTCGCCGATACGAATATGGTTAATATAAGCAGGAAGCGTGTTTGTGAGAATAAGATGAAATAGGTTGGTTCCCCCACCGGAAATAAGAGGATTTTTGTGAAATACCTTCTGGAATGTCTTTCTGACTTGAGCAAGAAAAGATAAATTTTCTTGAGTAGGGATTATACCCGCAAAACAGGTCGCATTCGTCCCAATACCAACTACTTCTAACCAGTTTAACGAGGAGACTTCGCGGAAAAAAGATTCCGTTTCTTCCAGCAGAATCCCCTCTCTTAAATCACCCATCTCAATCATAATCAAGATGTTATGTTTTTTAAGTAACTTCTCGCCAGCCAGGTTTAATGCACGGCAAACAGATAGCTCAGAATTCAGGCTTGTATGACAAAGCTCAACCGTTTGAAGAGATTCAGAAAGGGCTGGAGAACGAATCAGCATATACTTGGTATGAATACCGGAATCTGTCATTCTTTGGATATCACATATTCTGGAGTCTCCGATTGAATCAAAATAATTTGCATACAAAGCGGCAATAGTGGGGTGACCCATTACTACTTTTGTGATGGGTGTAACCTGTAAAGATGCATTTTTGCAAAGCGTTTTCAATGTGACAATGTTCTTGGTTAATTTGGGTAACGAGATTTGCAAATCAGGCGTTTTCATGCTTTACTCCTTTTCATGAGGTGATTTGCGCTCACCGTGACTAAGAAAAACCATCCGCAAACCACAGAAAAGATACCAATAAAGTGCCGGAAAAAAAAGCCGGTAGAAAATATATGTAATAATATACTGTCCGGTGGCAACAACCAGAGATTATTTCGGAATAACATCCGGTGAAAGAGGGTGAATAAACCGTCAAAATAGAATAGCCCGAAGCCTAGGATGGCAACTAACAGAAACAAGGAACCAAAACCGGTATAGTACAGCCACTTCCACAGTTTTTTAAGGTAACTAAGGATGATTAACAAGAAAAAAAGGAACAAACCAAGAAGGAAGCAATAAAAATTCCAACTGAGCAACCGAGAGACATCTAGCATATGCTTCTGCTCATCTTCGGTTAACTTTGCTTGCTGTGAGGAGAATGTTATCTGCCTACCTTGCATCAAACCTTGATAAAGGATTTGGCCGGCTTCTTGAATCTCCTTCTCAGAAGAGAACAGCCCGCTATTTCTGACAAGTCGCTCATAGACTGTAGGTTGGGTCGATAATACCAGGATATACCCAGTAAAAGGCAGCATAAAAAGTAGTAAGGATAACAAGAGGGTGCCACCGATCAGTAAAACTCTCATGGGAGGGATTGATGCAGTGTTTTTGTCAATTCACATCCAAACAGGATAGTGATCATTGTGTAATAGATCCAAATAATTAACACGGAAGCCGTTAAGAGGGATCCATACAGCAAGTTGTTTTTGGGGAGGTTGATATAATAATGGTAACCAATTCGAGCCATCTCGGTCATAAAGAGGGTGATCCCGCCCCCCAACAAAGCGGCTTTTGATTTTACATACACGGCGGGGACAATCTTATTAAAAAGAAAAAAAGTGGTGCCAGCCACGACCAGATAGGAATAGTATAACAAGTTGTTGCCAAATTCCTGTAGGTTAAAAGGCAATGGGAAATATTCTCTTAAACGTTCAGAGTGAATCCATATTTGAAGCAGATTATTCAAAAAGAAATTTAACGCGATGAAAATGATCAGTAAGGCCATTAAGAATAAGCCAAGCAGTTTGCTTTTCAGAAAATTTCTTCGCTTACGCGTTTTCCAAATGGTATTAAAGTTATTCTCAAACGCACCAAAAAAACCTAGCATAATCCAAACCAGAGATGCCAATCCTACTAATGTGGATACATTCACTGAACTCATCGTTTTTTGCAGTATCTGGCTAATGAAATCAAATCCAGTGGGGGTAATGACCTGGATAATATTTAAAAAATATTCCAAGGCTTGTTCATTGGAGCGTAGTATTTTCCCAACGAGGGAGATCAATAATAACAGAATAGGGATACTCGTCAGAAAAGCAAAATAGGATAAAGCAGCCGCTTTATTAAAACATTGGTCGCGTAAAAAATGCCGGAAAGAGATCACTAGCACTTTCCAGAATTTAATAGCATTGAGACGAAATCTTATTACAACCATATCCACACTGCAGGAACCAGCAATAACATCACCGAGTGTTTCTACAATGATTGGAAAGAGGTTTCAGCTAACCGCAACAAGAGTTGGACGCAATGCTGGACATCTCCGGCGTCGACCATTTCTGAAGGAGAATGAGCATATCGGCACGGAATGGAGATGGTGGTCGCCTTGACTCCCTGCTTTGTTGTCTGGATAGCGCTCCCATCGGTTCCGCCAAAGGGTAATACTTCAAACTGGGTGGGGATCATGTATTGTTTCCCGATCTGGGCAATCCATTGATTGAGTTGGTAATCTCCGATATGGCTTCTGTCCTGTATTTTAATGGTCGGTCCCGCACCTAACTTAACGGCAAGTCTTTTGATCCCTTTTGGGGTATCGAGGAATCCGGTGCCACAAATATCTACAGCGACACCATAATCGGGATCAATACGAAAAGCAGCCGGTTTTGCTCCCACCAATCCGACTTCTTCCTGGGTGGCAAATACAAAATACAGGTCATTGGCGGGGTGACGAATCGCCTTAATGGTTTCCACCAGGGCAGCGCAAGCGATCCTATCGTCCATTGCTTTAGAAAGCCATCTGGTGCCTAAGTCTAGAAACGGTTGATGAAATGTAGCTGTTTCGCCGATGCGTATCTTAGCCAGAGCCGCATTTCTTGAATTGACTCCCAGGTCAACATACAAGGAATCAAAGGATACCTGCTGATAATCGGTGAGTTTTTTGGCAAAATACTCTGATTCAAACCAAAAAGTCCCGATGGCGCCATGTTCAAACTGAATGCGTTGCGAGGGCATTAATAATGGATTATGACCCCCGATTGGCTCCACTTTGACAAATCCATTTTCATCGATATAGGTAGCGACAAAACCTATTTCATCCATATGCGCGTCAAACAGGACTTTTTTGCCCGGTCCTGCTTTATGCACAATCAGGTTTCCCAGTGAATCAATCTGATAGTCGTCAACAAAAGTGCGGATCTGCTCCAGAATGACATTCCGGATCTTTTCTTCTCGTCCGCTGGGAGAATTTGTTTCCACTAATAATTTTACGATATCTTTCATGATTGCCTCCTCAAATCAAAATCTTTGAAAAAAACTGGTAATTCTTGATGGATTGCCTTCACCAGATGTTGCGAATTCTCATAGTCTTTCTGGCTGATGAAGCTGATGGGAGAGTGAATATACCTGGTTGGGAGGGCAATAATGCCAACATAAGCGCCGAATGCTTGCTTGGCAAATGAGATGGCATCCGTTCCTCCGGCTATCCTTTCCTTAATCTGGTAAGGGATATTTTTGGATTTGGCGGTAGATTCCAAGAACTGGATCACATTTTGCTGGATAACCAATCCATAATGAGTCACAACGATCACAGGCCCTTCATTCACTCTTGTAGTATAGCGTTTCCTGTCTAAACAAGGTAAATCCGAAGCGGTAGTGCCCTCAAGAATCATGGCAAAATCCGGCTGGATGTGGTAGGCTGCTATTTTGCTGCCTCGTAAACCGACTTCTTCCTGGGTGGCAAACACATACCAAGTGTCGAAATCGGGCGGTTCTATTTCTTCGATTAATTTGATCAGCAGTGCACAACCCACTCTGTCATCGATAGCCTTTCCCCGGATAAATGTATCAGTCACCTCGCAACTGGTTCGGAAGGCTATCGGATCTCCCAATTCGATCTTTCCTTTTACTTCTTCCGGTGAATTCGCACCAATATCAATGTACAGTTTTTCTTTGGTGACCGGTTGATCAAAATCATTCCGCTGTAAATGGATCGGTTTATAACCGATGACACCCTCAATTTTCTCTTTCCCGAGTATCACAACCCGTTTGGAAGCCAGGATGGAGGGGTCTATTCCTCCAATATTAGAGAATTTGATCATCCCGTTTTTCTGTATTTTACGCACCATAAACCCGACTTCATCCATATGAGCCAACCAAAGTACTTTTTTGGAGCAGTTCTTACCGCGTTTGAAAGCATATAGGTTACCGATGCTATCTACCTTGATTTTATCTACTTT
>JAQVYZ010000119.1 GCA_028708485.1 Caldisericia bacterium
TAAATAATTCTCATTTAGAATTGCTAACAGATTTCCTTTATCATCCCAAATTGAAAATGGTCTCATTCCTTGAAGGTATTTGTATTGTGTTGATTCATTTTCAATTATCAGATCAACAAAAAGGAGCTCTTCTGGAAAAATAAATGAAGTTCCATGCTTATCTTTTTTACCAGTGTAAATTTTCGTTATTGTTAAAGCAAAAGGAAATTTCTCTACCCTCTCTCCTATTTTGTGTATTGGGAAACAAAGCGAAGCAGGTTCTTTATCCGTGATATTCACTTGGTTCTTTTCATTATCCCATTCTACATTCTTGTTTACAGCTTCCGCAATGGTTCGTAATGGTGCAAAGGTTCTTCCTTCATAAATAAACGGTTCCTGTTCTGATTGAATGATCTTTCCATTAACTTGAATGGAAAGATTTCGATACGCTACTTGGATGGTTTTGATAATATTATCCCCATAAACGATAACAGATGAAAAAAAAATAACTGACAGCAAAAAAGAGAAGAAAATCTTTAACTTTTTCATTTCGTTCACTCTCTCCCCTGAAAGAAAGTTTTTCAAACGAACATCATAACCTAAATATCGATTACAATGATTCCATTTCAGTTTGAGAAAATTTTATTTCAACACGTGTAAAGCTATTTTATCTGTTAATTTTCACAAACCAAAGATATGAAGAAAACATTAAGCTAAGTTGATACGAAAGGTCTCCTTCACTCTCAAGATTCATTAAGTTGCGGTCTATGGCTATCTGATAGTCTAAAAAAATATTATTAAAATAGTCTTCTCCTGCTACAAAACCGTCATCATTAGTTAATTCGTGAAGAGCATTTCCATCTACACGCCATCCCGATGAAGAGCCATATGTCAATCCCCCCATGAAATACATCATGTTTTCATCATCTTTAAAAGCAAGTAATGGTATTCTTGTATAACTTGTTTTCTTGTCAAGTACTTTATACAAAGTAATGCTCTTTTTTGATGCAAGGTTTGTTATTGTAAAAGATTTAAAGGAATAATTTTCCTCATTTAGATTTATTGGATATTTACCAGCATTAAAATTTAGAAAATCCTGCATCTTTTGAATATCTTCCGGTGTGGGTTGTGCTTCTTCAGATTTTATAGAAAAATTATAAGGAAGGTAATGAATCAAGTTCATATAAGAGTCTACAGGTTCAATAAGTGAATGTGAAGGAGTATCCTCCACTGAATTATGATTTTTAGCAATCGTATTGGCATAAATAAATGCAGAGGAAAAAAATATCAAAGAAATCAAAGCTACAGCTACAAGTCTCAATTTTTTCATTTTACATCTCCTCTTTGAAGTTATTTTAAAAGCAGCTTATGATTCAAATATAAAAATCATATAGGCTGGTTCAACAACTTTTATAATTGTATCACTCTATCTTACCAAGATCAAAGGCCATAAAGACATTAAAATTTGTTTCTGATGCATAATTAATACCCTGAGGATAGAAAACAAAAACTAATGGAATGTTTTGATTATTTTTGTTAACTTCAAAATAACAAAAAGCTCCTTCGTTTGTTTTTTCATGTGCTTTCAATTGCTTTAGTAATGGTCCTCTTTTAAGATCTGTGATTTTTGTGCCATCTCTATTCCAAAGGCTAAATGGGTTAAAATAATCAATTATATCGACAGAATGTTCTGATATGTTTTCAATTTCAAAGAATATCATCATGTATTCTTTCTCATCTATTGTTTTATGATCTATTTTTTTTATAAAAAATGCAAATGGGTGCATCTCGGTACGCTCTCCGATTTTGTGTATTGGAAAGCTGAGATAATTGGATTCTTTGTCCGTTATATTCACCTGATTGGCTTTATCATTCCATTCAATTTTTTTGTTTACCGCTTCAGCAATGGTACGGATAGGTGCAAATACGCTTCCTTGAAAGATGAATGGTTCTTTGTCTGATTGGATCTGCTTGCCATTAACTTGGATGGAAATATTGCGATAGGTGACTTGGATCATCTTGGTGATGTTTTCAGCATAAACATACACAGATGAGAAAAGAATTATTGATAGCAAAACTGAGAAGAAAACTTTTAACTTATTCATTTTAAAACTCCTCTAAAAGGCTTTATTAAAGCAGCTTATGATTCAAATATAAAAATCATATAAGCTGGTTCAATAACTTTTTTGCTTCTCCAGTTTATTTTACCAGTCAATCACATAGTAGATATCAAATCATTGTATTCTTCGATACTAAGTTTGATTTCATTTAGAATCTCTCGGATCAAAGGTCTTGCTAAGAATTTTTGTGGATGAAATGGTACAGTTGTCACCCGACCATCATCGTGACGATACAGTGCATGACTACCTTTTTGCCTGATTTTTGTAAATCCAATTTTAAGAAGTAGATTCTCCATATTCCTTGCATTGATTAATTTTAACCTACTCATAAGGAAACGGGAATCTGTTGAAGGCCAATAAATTCCGGTAATATTTCTCTATCTTTTGCATCCATTTCCTCTAAACACAAATCTAAAACCTCTTTGAGTTTTGCAATAAGTTCATCTATAGAATCTGCCTGAGTATGTGCTCCTGGAATTCCTGGAACAATTCCTACATAGCTGTTTGTTTCAGAGTCTTTTTCAATATAGGCAGTTACATATTTTTTTTTCATTTGTTTTACTCCCTGCTAAATACTTAGAACCTTATACTATCGAATTATCCAGAATAATCAACTGGAATAATTTGATTGACACGTATGCGAATTCATACAGGCCTAGATTTCCTTTATTTTCTGGTGATTGACAGCAATCTGTATTTTTGTAATATTCAATACTCACCTTTGGTGAGTCACCTATTCTGTGTAATGGTAAATCAAAGAATTGGTTCGACGAATCCTACGGTTTATCCGCTATACTCACTTGATTTTCTCTTTATCCCATTCTACATTCTTATTTACAGCTTCTGCTATGGTCCGTAATGATGCACTTGAGAAATCATTGACCGAAATCCCTTTTCCTTTTACCATACTATGGGAGGTAAATCATGAGCAATATTCACCGTATTCGGTGGATCGACCAACAGATCAGGAATAAAGCCTACCCGAACTGCAAGACCATTGCGGATCATTTTGAGATTTCCATTCGACAGGCTTCCCGCGATATTGAATACCTGAGATACTCTCTGGAAGCACCTTTAGAATATCACCACGAACATCAGGGGTACTGTTACCTGCAGGATGCTTTTTCCTTGCCTTCTTTATTCATCAGCCAGGAAGACCGGGAAGCATTACATTTTATCGCAAAACATTACCAACAAGCAGAGTCGTCTCAGGCAAAACATTTAGCCGACCTTCTCCTTCGCATATCAGGTGAGCTGAAAGTGGATTCGGTTCCGGATTACCCGATCGAAAATCCTTCATTGAATCCCGCTGTCATCAAAAAATATTACGAAGCAGACCAATCCATGCGAGCAAAACGTAAGGTGCAGATAAAATACCGCAGTGATAGCAATGAACTATCCGTCAGAATTATTCATCCTTACCAATGGATACAATCAATGGGGTATTTATACCTGGTTGCCCATTGTGAAAAGCGTAATGATTTTAGGCTGTTTCGGTTAGACCGCATAACAAGAATCATACAGTTAAATGAAACCTTCCAAATCTCGGATGATTTTCAAGCCGGTCATTTCAAGCCTTTCCGATACCATCCATTAGGGAAACCGTATCGAGCCTTGGTTCAATGGAAAAAAAAGATGGTCTTTCCGGAAGAATACCAATTTAAAACAACCTTCCTAAACGATAATCGCTATGAAATTGTGTTTTTTCAATCCTCTGCACTTTTTTCTGCTTTGATCTCCTTAGGAGAGTCTTTTAAAATTCTGGAGCCTTCCTGGTTGATCGATCAATACAGCCGATTCCTGAAACGATTTTCAGACATAAATTTTTAACCACCAGGACATTATATGTCGTTGTTTCCATTTAGAATCTGAAGCATCACGAAAATAGGAGGTAGGACTTATGAAAAAAATATTGGATCAAGCACACTTGACACCCGCTTGGTGTAGCTATGCAGGAGGTATTTTCAGCGTCCTGAATTCCGCCGGCATATGGACGGATGAGTTTTGGAAACTGTATGGGTTGTCAGGAATGGCTTTTCAGTTTATTGTTCACGAAGAGTGTTGCCCGAGTTCTGTCACCGTTTATGACTGGGTGAATGGTCATTATCACGCTATGGATCGACTCGGAGTTTTTACTTCTTGTGATGAACTATTTTACAGCACACAGCTCCAGACCTTTTCTTTACTACAACAACACTGCATAGATAAAATCAAACAGAGCATTGATCAGGGCAAAGCAGTGTTGGTGTGGGCGCCTACACCCGTTCTGGAATTCGGCATCATCAAAGGGTATGACGATGATAACCGGCTGTTATTTGCAGAAGCTGTCAATGACCAGAATCCGGATCCGCTATTGTATGACAACCTGGG
>JAQVYZ010000120.1 GCA_028708485.1 Caldisericia bacterium
GCTCAGGTGATGAGATAAACCCCATACTTTTGATTGACGGTAATAAAAAGAATAAGGAGAGACAACCGTTCCTTTAGGGTATTGAATACTCTCCAGCGCCACATCGGTAAGTCGAAGATCATTCGCCTCCACCCAACCGGGATAAAGGGATGTCAATCCTTTTTTATAAATAGGTTCTCCGATGTCCAGGTCATTATTGTTGGAAAGATCGGAATTTGTTAAATGTTTATCGATAAACCGAACATCCGATGGACAATTCTGGAGAACAAATAGCACATCAGCGTCTCCTGCAGAGACAAAAGTGCCCTTCGGGTATGTAATGTTCTGTACATCCGCGATTTGAACCTCCGTCAATCGTTCATCCCCTTCGCTGACAGACATGGAAGCATCGAGATCACGGTAGAGAGGTGAATTTACTCCGATTCCCGTGGCATTCATATCATAATAACGTATTGAATTCGGAATGGCAGACAAAGTTAAACTACAATCCAAGTCACCGCTTTGGCTATATTGTCCCCAAATTTCTTCTGATTCTCCGTTCAATAGAAAATCATCCGTCAGGTTTCGCGGGATAACGGTCCGAAAGGTTTGGTTAGCCATCTTATTATTGATGCCATTATCCAGAAACCATTCAAAACCAAGGTAACCTGCCCATAAAGGAGAGACATCCTGGATATAACTTATTTGTATATAGGGATTTTCGTCAATCACCACCCCTTGTGCCAGAGAGGTGGAGGCAGTTTTGATGCCTACGGAAGCGGAGGAGGCAGAAATACTTAAATTCAAGTCGTGCACCAATTCATGGTAATTGGTTTCCATTGCATAATGTTGGTTGGTTTTTGTGAAGGCTAATTCCGTTAGAATGAGAGCATCTTGGGAAGAAAAGCCAAAATCTTTCGGCAACCCGTTTTCTGGAATCACCTTACCATTGATAGGTGTCAGACGAGTATCGCCACTGTGCACCTTCGGCTCTGTGCTATTGTCTCTGTAAATGAATTCCGGTTCAAATTCCATTCCAAGCCTGCTTTTATTCGTGTATTTCTCATCAAACGGCAAAAAGTCATAATGAAGTTCGTTTGATTGAAATCCATTCAGATGAAAACCGATATCTTTATCACCTGTCTGTACCACTGTGTTCGGAGCATAACTGACGTCAGTACCTGGTATGATTACCGGACTTAACCGTGTGTCGCCTGCTTCTACGGTTGAATGGAGAAGACTGGTTCGATATATCCATTCAAAAGCATCAAACCGACCATTCACCATACTGTTCTCGACATACTTTTCTGAAGGCAGAAACGAGATTAATGGCAATCCAAGATCCCAATCACCCTCCTGAACCAAAGAGTTCTCAAAAAAATCCTCCCGGTCCAACCATCCCAATAAAAAACGCCTTCCGCGATATTGCATCACGGTTGTGCTGTCCGTGATAAGATCCTGCAAAGAATACGGACCTTGCGTATTATTTCCGGTAAACGGATCCACAGAAAAACGTGTCCTACCTTCCAGTTGGTTAGCTTGCTGGCAATTTCCTGTGATAAAGAGCGGATTGGTTGGATCCTGTGTCGCATCATAATGGGGATTGTGAAACCTTCCGTCAGGATCTGCCCATATACAACCTAAATTGTCTAATACAAAATACAGCCTCTCTTTGTTATCAGATCCACCATCATCGGCATTGACAGTGACATACACGATGGTGTAAAAAACAGGGCTGGTTGCTGATCCGTTTAAAGTTTTTGTCATGGGATAATCAGCTCTTCCCCAACAGGATTCATCAGTCGCTTGCCAAGGAAATTGCCTGTCTCTTTTCAGAGCTGATCCGTCATAATCTTTGCCAACAGGATACCAATGCATAACAGCCATGATGTTTGTTTGTGTATTGGAAGTTTGAGCAAAGGTAATTACAGAAGGTAGATTGTATACCGATTGAATCATGATAAGCGTGACTAAAAAGCTTATCCACCTGGGTCGACTGTTTCGTTTCTGTTGTTTTACCATCTATTCTTCTCCTGGTCAGTTTTTTCTGTTCTTTTTCCTATTGAAATTATATGCTTTTAATAGCAGAGTTCTCCTACAAAATTGTGGCAACATTGTGGCAAAATAACAAAATTTCTATCCGGTTGTAAATAGAAAGGTGAATGTGGAACCTTCGGACGAACTGTGGACCTCAATGGTTCCCTGATGTTGGTCTACTACAGTTTTCACAATGGAAAGACCAATACCATGGTTACCCCTATGACCTTTGAAGAACCTGTCAAATATATGAGGAAGCTCTTCCGGTGTGATGCCTTCTCCATCATCCTGAATGATTACTTTGATGGTTTTATCAGAATATAAGCAAGTGATATGAATCGTCTGCTTAGCATATCGAATAGCATTGGATAGCACATTCGAAAAAGCTCTGCTCAATCTCTTTTCATCACAAAGCATCATCAAAGGTTTCTTGTCAAAAGAACAAACAAACTGAATGTTTTGATTATCAGCGATCGTACGTTGCCTTTCAATGCAATTGGATAAAAACTCCCTGATATCATGCGCTTCTAGTGATATCTGGGCTTTTGTGCTGTCCAGATAAGAAAAATACAATAATCCGTCTACCATCTCGCTGAGACGGTCTGTTTCCGAAATAATAATCCGGCTGGCTTTTGTATAATCCATCACCTGGTATTCGATCGCTTCCGCATTGCTTTTTATAGATTGCAAAGGCGTTCTAAGCTCATGGGAGACGTTCTGAAAGAAGACTTTCTGTTCGTGGTCATATTTATCCAGCTGCTTGGCTGCTGTATTCATACTATCGGATAAAGTGGATAATTCAAGATCTTGATAACTGGCTTCACTGGTTTGAAAGTTTCCATGCCCTATTCGGTCAGCGAAACTGGTAAGTTCTTTGATTGGTTTGGTGATAATGACTGAAAGCAGAATGGCCAATCCAATCGATAAAACAAGGGCTAACAATAAGACTAACAGCAATACGATATTAATTCTATGAGAAAAATTGGTGATGGAAGTCATATCAATGCAATAAAGCAAATAAGTTTGCTCGTTATTCTGTTTTCCAGCGATTTTTAATGAGATAAAATAATACTCCCTTTCAGATACGTGTATTCTCATGATTTCTTCATTATTCAGATTCACAGGTTGCTTTTTTAATTGAGCCGTAATCTCCGTCAGGTCATTGTATTCCCGAATAAAAAGTCTGCTGTTATCGGGAAATAGCAAATCAAAGTCTTCGTTTACTATCAACACTTCTGCCCTACCAAAGGAGCCTCTTGGTATTTTTCTCTGTTCATCGGTCTGCCCCGGTTCTTTTACAGGAGGAGGCGGATTGGGAGGAAATACAAACCTTGCATCCAATTGACCGCTTTGATAAGCCCAGTCTTTAATTCCATACAGTTGGTCATTTACATTTCCTTTAATATATTGGGCCACCAATACATTGAAAACTGCAATGATTAAAATCAGGATGAATGAAATTAACAGCAGAACCCATAATAAAATTCGAATACGTATGCTTGTTTTTTTATTGGTTTTTTTCATCCTCTGTCGCTTTCTGAATTAATCGAAATCCAAATCCCCAAACTGTATCGATCAGAGCGGCGCTCTGCTGAATTTTTTTTCTCAAACGGCGGACAGTATCATCTGCTGCCCTGGTTTCCACTTCGCTGTTATATCCCCAGATTTTATTTAATAATTCATTTCTTGAAACCGCTTTTTCCCGATTCTCCATTAAGTAGGTTAGCAGGTTATATTCTGTTGGGGTTAATTCGATAGTGTTTCCTGCGATTTTAACGGTTTTTCTCTGTTGATTGATCTCTATATCCTCGAAGGTCAAGTTCGGAAGCGTATGCCTATTTTTTGAGCTCTTCTCAAATTCGATTCTGCGAAAAATTGCTTTGATTCTCATCACTAAAGAAATAGCAGAAAAGGGTTTGGTAAAATAATCATCACTCCCCAGGTTAATACCGGCGGCATAATCCATTTCACTGTCTCTTGCGGTGAGCATAATGATGGGGACGGTGCTATGTTTTCTGATCTCTTTACAGATCTCAAAACCGTCGCTGCCGGGCATCATAATATCCAGAATGACGAGTTCGCAGGGTTTTTCCAGAAAAGCAGCTAATAAAAGGTCACCATTTTCAAACGCTTTTACCTGGTATCCTTCACTATCAAGAAATGATTTGACTACTTCCCTGATATTTTTTTCATCATCAGCGATGTAGATACTTTCATACATTAGATTTCCTCCTTATGGATTATTGTAAAAGGAAGGAGGAATAATTAAAGAATATTTCTACGCAAACTTGAACCAACTTTGTGGCAAAACATTCCCGGTGCCGTAAAAGGCACCGGGAATAAGAAGCTAAACTTAACCCTTATTTAGGGAGAAAATCTCGGACAATGGTAACGGTACGGGTAGACTGG
>JAQVYZ010000121.1 GCA_028708485.1 Caldisericia bacterium
ATTTCTATGTGTTGGCTAAATTACCGCTGGTGCAGATTTTAGAATCGGGTATTTAGCTGATTCACCCACCAATACAGAGCAATCAGGGTTTTCGCATCTTGTAATTCTTTTTGAGCAACATTATCGTTCAAAAAATTCTCAATTTCAGTTCGGGTGTACCAAACTAATCGTATGTCCTCCATTATGTCTTTATCTCCATAAGAGGAACGCTCATCGGATTTCTTATGCACTACCCCAGAAAACAGGATAATCCGTTCATCAGACAACCCGGGAGAGGGATAAAACTCCATCACCTTGTTCAATTGGTCTGCTTTGTAACCAGTCTCCTCCATAATCTCTCTTTCCATCGATTGTAGCGGAGTTTCACCCTCTTCCATCACCCCGGCTACACATTCCAAACCCCATCCGGGACCTTTATGATAAGTGGGGTATCTAAATTGTTTGACCAAAAGAATATCAAACGTATCAGGATCCCATAAAATCGCTGTTACAGCATCTTTTCGGATTAAGCTTTCCCGTAAAACCGGTTCTGTCATACTTCCATCAAATTTTTCAAATGATAGCAGGGCTTGTTTAACTTTCAGAAAACCTTTCCACACGAATTTCTCTTCCAGAATCTCAACCATACAAGGTTCTTTGGTGGATTTCATATTAGGTTGTTTTGATCCTGATACGGAGGAATTTCCGTTTGCCAGCTTTCCAAACCATCCCGTTTTCCAGTCGAACCGTTGCTTTAATATCCGTCAGTTTGCTGCCGTCTATCTCCAAGCCATTTTGTTCCATTAATCTTCGACCATCGTTCTTACTAGCAACCAGTTTTGATTCTAACAGGAAATCGACTGCCTTCACCTCTACAGAAGAGAGGATCAGATACTCCGGTATCTCCTCCGGCAAATCATGCTTTCTATGTACACTGATAAAATGAGCCTCTGCTTGTTCTGCTTGTTCAGGATCATGGTATTTTGTCGTTGTTTCCTTGGCCAGCTTCATTTTCCAGTCCATGGGATTCTCATGCTGTAAAGCATTCCTAACAGATAACAGCGTTTCCCCACTATACCCCAGAACCAATTGAAAATAATCCGCGATTAATTGATCAGGAATAGACATCAGTTTTCCATACATAGTGATGTTATCTTCCATAATACCTACATAGTTCCCCAAACTTTTGCTCATTTTTGCCTGACCGTCTAATCCCACCAAAAGAGGCATTGTCAGAATGCACTGCCTGGGTTGATGATAAAACTCCTGGAGCTCTCTTCCCAATAAAAGGTTAAAAGTCTGGTCAGTTCCCCCTAATTCGACATCAGCATGAATAGCCACAGAATCGTAAGCTTGCATCAGAGGATACATAAATTCATGAAAGAAAATAGGCACTTCTTGGGTAAACCGTTTGTGAAAATCATCCCTTTCTAAAATCTGGGACAATGTAAAATGAGCCATGAACCGGATCAATTCCTCCATGGAGATTTTACTCAACCATTCACTGTTGTAGCGGATTTCCGCTTTAGCGACATCCAGAATTTTAGACACCTGGGAGACATAGGTTTGCGCATTCTGCTTGATTTCTTCAATAGATAATGCTTTTCTGACCTTATTCCTGCCGGATGGATCACCAATCATGGCGGTAAAATCACCGATCACAAAAATAACCGTATGACCGTTCTCCTGGAATTGACGAAGCTTTTCCAAGACAACCGCGTGTCCTAAATGCAAATCCGGGGAAGTTGGATCCATACCTAATTTAATACGTAACGGTCTGTTATGCTGTAATTTCGCAAACATCTCCTTTTCGTCGATGCAATCTACAGCATTTTTTTTCACCACTTCCAGCCTCATTTTATTCCCCCGGCTTTCTTTATCTTACTCCAGACAATCACAACAGAAACAATGCAAGTTAAGGAAGAAATTCGTTCCTTGCACATAATTATGCTATAATCACCTCATATTGCAAAGGAGAATATTATGGGTCGAATACCAGTTACCCCTATGGGTAATATATTAAATTGCCGGGGATGGCTCCAGGAAGCGCCTTACAGGATGCTGCTGAATAACCTGGATCCTCAAGTGGCTGAAAAACCTTCCGAATTGATTGTATATGGCGGTACCGGTAAAGCTGCCAGGAATTATGCTTGCTTAGAAGCAATTCTCCAATCACTCAGAACATTAAAAGACGATGAAACTTTGTTGGTACAATCGGGAAAACCGGTCGGCATCGTGCGTACTCAAAAACAAGCTCCACGGGTTCTGATCAGCAATTCAATGTTAGTGCCTGCCTGGGCTAACTGGAACGAATTCAGACGATTAGAAGCGCTGGGTCTGACTATGTATGGACAAATGACCGCCGGTAGTTGGATCTATATCGGTACCCAGGGAATACTACAAGGTACGTACGAGACGATCGCTTCTTTGGCTGATAAGCACTTTGCCGGAGATCTTACCGGGAAATGGGTACTAACCGGAGGTCTTGGTGGAATGGGAGGCGCACAGCCTCTTGCTGTGACTCTTAACGGTGGTTGCTGCTTGTGTGTGGAAGTAGACCAGGAAAGGGCTGAAAAAAGATTAAAAACAGCCTATGTGGACCAAATTACCACCAACCTTGAAGAAGCGTTAGCAATTATCCAGACTAATATTCAGCAAAAAAAAGCGATCAGCGTCGGTTTGATTGCCAATGCCGGTGATGTATTCCCTATGCTGGCTCAACGAAGCATTCTACCAGATATTGTCACAGACCAAACCAGTGCACATGATGCATTAAACGGATATGTTCCATCAGGCATGTCTTATAAGGAAGCATTAGCATTACGTAAGTCGAATCCGGAATCTTATATCCAGGCTTCGATGCTAACGATGACTAAACAGGTTCAAGCGATGCTGGATTTTCAAAAAATGGGAGCCATTGTGTTTGATTATGGTAACAATATCAGGGGGCAGGCTTTTTCAGCAGGCACTACAGGTGCCTTCCAGATACCAGGTTTTGTCCCGGAATATATCCGTCCATTATTCTGTGAAGGAAAAGGACCTTTTCGCTGGGTAGCCTTATCCGGGGATCCCCAGGATATTTATCAAACAGATAAAGCAGTTCTGGATCTTTTCCCAAAACAAGAAAAATTACATCGTTGGATTCAACACGCCCATGATAAAATTGTGTTTCAAGGTTTACCTGCCAGAATATGTTGGTTAGGGCAAGGGGAAAGAGCTGAATTTGGTTTGCGGATCAATGACCTGGTCAGGAAGGGAAAAATCTCCTGTCCCATCGTGATTGGGAGAGATCATTTAGATACCGGATCCGTCGCCTCTCCTTACCGGGAAACGGAAAATATGAAGGATGGTTCCGATGCGATTGCCGATTGGCCAATCCTGAATGCACTTGTCAACACCGCCAGCGGTGCCACATGGGTATCGATTCATCATGGCGGAGGGGTAGGTATTGGAAACTCCATCCATGCCGGCATGGTGATCGTCGCAGACGGCACTTCCACGCAGGATGAGAACCTGGAACGAGTCTTGACGAATGATCCTGGAATGGGTGTAATTCGTCATGCAGACGCCGGATATGAAACCGCGAAAGAAACTGCTGTTCTGAAAGGCATTCAAGTGCCTATGATGGGAGACAAAACAGAATGAAGCCACCAAAAGTCATCCTAGACTTTTTAGATAAATACAACGATCTAAAGGAGCAAAACCAGTATTTTTATCTCCAGGAGATTGATAAAATAGAAGATCCCTTTGTTTGGGTAAAAGGCAAAAAAAAGTTGATGCTCGCTTCTTATAGTTACCTTGGATTGCTACAGCATCCCCGAATTAACCAAGCCGCCAAGGAAGCAATCGATCAATTCGGCACCGGTACCCACGGAGTCAGAATTCTTGCCGGAACTGAGACGATTCACAATGACCTGGAAAGGTATATTGCCCATTTTAAACATCGGGAGCAAGCGATAGTTTATTCCAGCGGATATGTGACCAATCTCGCCACCATATCCACCTTATTTCATCGCGGTGACGCTGTGATTTGTGACAAATTTGACCACGCTTCCATTGTAGATGGTTGTTTGTTGTCTGGTGCCGAGTTTATTCGTTTTAATCATAACAGCTTATCAGACCTGGAACGATGTTTGCAAAAATCCCAGGAATATCGTAATCGCTGCATTATTATCGACTCGGTATATAGCATGGATGGAGATATTGCCCCTTTACCGGAAATCATTCAATTAGCCAAACAATATAACACCATATTGATGGTAGACGAAGCTCATTCCCTGGGAGTATTGGGAGAAAAAGGCACCGGCATAGAGGAGTATTTTCATATCGAAGGGCAGATTGACATCCTGATGGGCACCTTAAGCAAGGTGATTCCCGCCATAGGCGGATATATCACGGGAGATACCGATTTGAT
>JAQVYZ010000122.1 GCA_028708485.1 Caldisericia bacterium
TTTTTTAACTTTCACAATCCAATCAATATCAATGGGATGAATCAGATGGGCGATGGTAAAGGCGAAAAGAAGAGAAATCAAAGCATACCCAAGAAAAGCAAACGGAGGGTGGATTGACATATAGGTATGGCTTAGAACCGGATTTAATCCTATACCATTGCGAAAAGCCACCGGTGCTTTTAAGAAAGGTTGTGCTTTATAAACCAAAAAAAGAATAATGGACTGGTTTACTAGCAAAATTGGACTGATATACGCTTTGTATTGTTTGTATCGTAAAGCAATCATCAATGTTAATGAGTGCATGCATAACCATAAAAAAAGCGATCCCGCCTGACCAGCCCAAGAAGAAGAAATCAATAAAAAAAATGGCATCTGGTTATTTGTGTTTTGGTATACTGCCTGAAAATTATACTGATGAGAAATAAATAAACTGATATAAAAGAGATATCCAAAAATTGTGAGACAGAAAATAATCCAATTTCCAATACTGGCGATATTGAGATAAGCATCTTTTTTCCAGGCAATCATCCAAAGAATAATAGTGATGACAATTAAACAAATCATCAAAACCATCAAATAACCAAATCCCATACAAAACTCCTGTTCTGTTCTATCTTTTAATAATAAAAGGGTGTAAAACCTTAATTACAAGGTATATCAGATTGTTTGCGAAAAGAAAAGCTTTCGATATACTTTTTAGTAGTGATGAGAATTAAGGGCAGTTTACAATCGAAGTTTGCGTTTAAGTTAATGGCTTTATTTGTACTTGTGATGATTCTTATCTATATACTATT
Organism: Caldisericia bacterium; assembly: GCA_028708485.1. GTDB lineage: Bacteria > Caldisericota > Caldisericia > UBA6126 > UBA6126 > UBA6126. The sequence continues at coordinate 795 of JAQVYZ010000122.1, forward strand.
CCATCTCCCGATCGGAACACTTAAAAAAGCGTGGTCTGTAGATTCATTATCTAATATTAATGCATATGCGGTCTCTCCTTCGGGAAGATGGGTGGCGATTGGCCAGGTTGACGGCCGCCTCAAGCTGTTTCAGGAAGACGGTACTGTTTTGGCTTCACATGATTTCGAAGATCCCATCCGAAAAATACTTTTTTCTATTGACGAAAAGCTACTATACATCAACACTTCTGTAGTCAGTTGTTTTTCTATTCAGGAAAAAAAAGTGATCTGGCAGAAATTTAAGAAAGATTTTTCCGTTGAAAATTTCTGGTTGTACCGAAACCAGCAATTAGGTTTTCTTTTTTCCTCCAAATTCAATTTAAACAGACTTTATACTCATACAGATTCAAAGGGAATTACTCTACACGAGTTTAGTTTACCGGAAATGTTTTATCGATATACGATGGAAACATCGGAAAATGGTTTGTATGTCATACTGGTGCAATCCAATGGTGATATTCAGCTGTTTCAAACCAACAATGGATTTACTTTGTGGAATGATCATTTGGATCCCCCGGTAGTAGATGATAGTGTTGTATTCCCGATTCTCGCTGATGTGAACAACACCGGGCATACTATTTTGGCTTATACGGCATCCGATTATGGAAAAAGAGCGTATATCGCTATTGTCATAGATCCAAAGGGCGAGTATATCTGGAAAACAAAAGCTGAAAGTTCTTTTCAATCTGTTCAATTTGCTCAGGATTCATCCAAGTGGTTATTATCGATGGATCATGCCACACAAGTATTGGATTTGAAAGGTCATTTGCTATTTCAGAGAAAACAATATGGATATGCTCCGGTTTGGGCTTCTATCGGCAACACAACTGTACTCATTGGATATAACGCCTACAAAAAATCTTCTGATGAATCCCTAAAGGGGACTATTATTAAGTTATTTGCTCTAACCAAGGAAGATGTATTATGGCAAAGAAAAGTGATCGCAGAAACGGGTGAATATCAAGTCAATCGGAATGGTTTTATTTTGCTGGAGGTCATTAAACCCAATCAAGTAAATCTTTACCGGTGGACTGACAAAAATTTTATAAGGAAGGTATGTTTATGGCTATTTTAGATTATCAACAGTTGTTCACAGTAAGAGCTAACAGAGTCAAGTCCTCTATTATCAGAGAGTTATTAAAACTTGGCAACCAGCCTGGTATCATATCTTTAGGCGGGGGGCTACCTGATCCAACCATGTTTCCTGCTGAGAAATTCAGAGAATGTATGGATATTGCTTTAACTACACACGCTGCTGTATCTTTACAATACGGTGAAACTCCCGGATACACACCTTTACGAAAAGCATTGGCGGAACTATCCAAACACGATGGCATCACTAACGTGATGGAAGAAAATATCCTGGTTAGTTCCGGCTCTCAGCAAGCTATCGACTTTATTTCCAAGCTTTTCATTGAAGATGGTGATACAGTCATTTTGGAAGCGCCATCCTACTTAAGCGCCATTCAATCATTTCAAACATTTGGTGCCACATTCGAAACCGTTCCGATGGATGCAGATGGTGCTATTATTGAAGAACTCGAGATCATACTGAAGAAATTGCATGCCAAAGGCATTTCGCCCAAGTTCTTCTACACTATTCCTACTTTTCAGAATCCGGCTGGCGTCACAATGACCTTAGAGAGAAGAAAGAAACTCTTGGCTATTGCCAACCAATACAATCTTCTGATCATTGAAGACAATCCTTACGGAGATCTTCGTTACTCTGGAGAACCGGTTGCTCCTCTAAAAGCGCTGGATACAGAGAACCGGGTGATCTATATGCGTACTTTTTCAAAAATTCTGGCGCCTGGCATCCGAATGGGTTGGGTAGTGGCTCCTGCCGATGTGATCTCTAAGATCAACCTGGTGAAGCAGGCTACTGATCTTTGCTCTCCTATTGTCACCCAGGTGGCTGTGTGTGAATACTTAAACAAAGATTATTTATGGTCACATGTCGAGACTATCAAAAAAGCATATTCTCACAAATGTGCAGTCATGGTACAGGCTGTAAAAGACTATTTCCCTCCGGAAGTGAAAGTGAATACTCCTCAGGGTGGAATGTTCTTATGGGCTGAGGCACCGGAATATATCAACACAGTGGAAATTTTTAAGGATGCTTTGGCCAATGGAGTTGCTTATATTGTTGGAACTGCTTTTTATCCTGATGGAAAAGGCACCAATACGATGAGATTAAACTTTACTATGCCCACACCGGAAAAAATCCAGGAAGCAATCAAACGGTTAGGCGCTCTTCTGAAGGCTAAAATACATTAATTACTTATAAGGAAAAATGGGAATGAAGCATAAAAAAGCACATGTGCAAAATAAAAAAGAGAATCCTAAGGCATCAACCACTAAAACAAACTTGGGTCTTAGAAATCCGTTGTTTGTGATCCCCGTTATTACCAGCTTGTTGTTTGCAGTGTTATGGATCATGAAACCGTCTAATACCGTTAAAGATATCGAGATTGCTGCGTTAAGAGGTACTTACGACGTACAGACTATCACCCGGTTGACTGATCAGGAGACCAATCCTCCGCAATCGGTCCAGTTTGGGAATTTGTGGGATAATCGGATGCAAAGATTAAACGGATATGTCGCTCAATTTCCCGTTCGCAATTTCTCCGATGTTTCCATTATTTTAGATTCAGAATTGAAAATTCGGAGTATTGGATCGATTTACCCGTTGATTCTAGGTGGAGAAGAGTATTATTTAGGTGCTTTTTATAATAAGTTTTATGAACATAATTTAGAGTCATTAGCGAATAATACCGGTATTTTTACGCCAGATGATGATATCCTGACAAAATACGCTGGAGCATTCAAAGACGGACTACTGAGAGCACTAAAGCTTTCCTATATAAAAGTAAACGGAAAAGCCTCTTTGGATCAGCTGTTTCCAAATGGAATCAGTCTGGCTGCAATAGGTGACACACTAAAAACCTTCCAAGCTGTAGACCATCTTGGGAATACGATCCAGTTGTCCGATTTACGAAAACAGAAAACTGCATTTATCTCAGTCGATGTCGGTTGTGGTTCTTGCAAGCAAAAATGTGCCTCTATTCGTGATCTCTTTGAGGGTACCGGCGTACGGGTAATCTTTATTTCTGATCGTGATGAGTTAGAAACCACTTCTTTCGTTAAGGAGTACGTCCGTGATGAATCGGTCATATATGATGATAAAATGACCATATCCAATCTATTGTATCTTGGGGAAGCTCCTTACTTGATGTTAATTTCAGATGATTTGGAAATCAAATTCAAAAATGGTATTTCTGATATTGCAACTGATGCAGAACCGGCTATTAACAAATTCATTCAATAGTGGTTAACATTTGGAACAAAAACAAATGAAAGTTTTTGTTCCAAATGATGTATTTTTGATATGATACGTTATAATCAATGTGATAAAGCTGATTTACCAAAGGAGAAACCAAATGAAAAAAATACTGGTTTATATGTTTTCCTTCTTTTTCCTTCTGTTCTCAACCATCCCTTTTTCTGTCATTCCTTTCACCATAGGAGCTGAAAAAG
>JAQVYZ010000123.1 GCA_028708485.1 Caldisericia bacterium
GCTTTGATGACTGTATTGCTTTGTATTATCCTGAAACAATCAAGCCCTTCTCTTCTATGGGGAGGATATATGATGGTTGCTTATTCATTGGTCGGTTTTTTAGATGATTTCCTCAAAAAAATCAAAAAATCACCTTATGGTCTCAAAGCAAGGGAAGATATCACCCTTCAAATTCTTTTGGCAGTTCCATTCCTTCTCTATCTTCTTTTTTCCCGATCCCCAACGGTATCCGTCTGGTTATGGTTGCCATTTAAATTGTTTCTCATTTTAGCCATCACCAATTCGGTGAATCTGACAGACGGATTGGATGGACTGCTGACAGGTATTGCCTTGCTGGTATTTATGTTCTTTATCTTCCTTTCTGCTATCAGGTTTTCCTGCTCTGATTTCAATCCAATTCTTCTTTACGTTTTAATCGGTACTCTTCTGGCTTTTCTCTATTTTAATTTTTATCCGGCCAAGGTTTTTATGGGAAATATTGGATCCTTTGCGTTAGGCGGATTTATCGCCTTTTTAGTGCTTTGGTTTGACATTGACTGGCTTTTTCTAGTGTTAGGGGGCATTTTTTTGGCAGAAGCGTTATCGGTGATTCTCCAAGTCTCTTACTTCAAATATACAAGGAGAAAAACAGGAAGTGGGAAACGAATATTTAAAATGGCTCCCATACACCATCATTTTGAGCTGATGCAGATACCGGAAGCTACCATCACCGTCAGATTCTGGCTTCTGCAAACCCTACTAACAATTATCAGTCTTTTTCTCTATACTAATTAACGGGTATGGAATTTAAAGAGAGGAGGTAACCTATGAAGGACAGAACACTATCTTATAAAGGGAAACAGATCACCGTCTTTGGTCTGAAAAAGAGCGGGAAAGCCGCCATAGATCTTTTGGCAAAAAGCGGAGCCCAAATTTTTGCCACTGAAAAAAATCCGGAGATTGAATCACAACTGATTATCTGGCTGGAAGATCTTGATGTTCCTTTTGAATTAGGTTTTCACTCAAGAAGATCAATTGAAAAGAAAGACCTGATCGTGCTTTCACCGGGTGTGGATCCTAACATTCCCATATTAAAAGAGGCAAAAAAGAACCAGATCCCGATTATTGGTGAGATCGAGTTAGCGTATCAATTTTCACAATCCTCCTTTTTAGCGGTTACCGGCACCTCCGGAAAGAGCACTACGGTTGAATTAACCGGAAAAATACTCTCTCAGCATATTCCCAGAGTTTTTGTTTGTGGAAATATCGGCATTCCGATCTCAGAAATCGTTTCCTTGAACAACCAATCCTCCACCCTGGTAGTAGAGGTCAGTTCGTTTCAATTAGAAACGATCCAGACTTTCAGACCCTCTGTCTCCGTCTTTTTGAATTTTTCCGAAGACCACTTGGACAGGTATCCTTCCATGGAAGAGTATTTTCATGCTAAAACAAGGATTTTCGAGAACCAAACCATGGAAGATTCAGCGCTTCTTAATATAGACTCCCCCCCGTTAAGAAAGTTAGTGTTACCCAATATCAGTACGCATTATTTTTCGATTCAGGAACCATTAAAGCAAGGTTTTTATCTCCAGGACAACCAAATTATCGGGAAAATCGGCAAACAGGATTTCTCGGTAAAATTAGACGGCTACCCCCTGATTGGTATACATAATCAATCGAATGCAGTCGCGGCAGTTGGCGCCTCTTATCTGTACCTAAAGGATAAATTTGCTCCGGTTGCAGCTGAAAAAGCTCTTCAATGCTTTACAGGTCTTCCGCATCGTTTTGAATATGTCGGTCGTTACGCCGGATTAGATTTCATTAATGATTCAAAATCCACGAAACCTCAAACGACTATCATGGCTCTTCAATGTATCACCAAACCGACGGTTTTAATGATTGGAGGCTCCGATAAAGGGAATGACTTCTCCCAATTAGCAAAAACTATCAGTCAACACGAACTCATCCGTTATGTGGTACTAACCGGGAAGACACAGAAAAAAATACGATACGCCTTTGACCAGGCAGGCTTTAAAAAATATAAAAACACTCCCACCTTTAAGAGTGCAATATTTGAAGCGATTTCAAGAGCAAAAATGGGTGACACGGTTCTATTATCCCCAGCATGCGCGAGTTTTGATGAATTCAAGGGATTTGAAGAAAGAGGCGATTTTTTTAAATCCATCGTAAAACTCATGTATGAATCAAAATGAAAAGTTCAAAACAATGGCTCATCACCATTCTAATCTGGATCACTACCGTACTGGTTTTTTTAGGTTTGATGATCTGTCTGTCCACGACCATGCCGGATTACTTCAGAGAGAATCCCTATGTTACCAGCCCCTTATCAGGGTTTTTGAAACAGCTGATTGCTGCTATACTCGGTACCGTACTGCTATTTTTTGCCAGACTTGTTCCAATGCGTTTCTTTCGAAAAAATGCGGTGATGCTTTTTGTGGTCTCCCTGGTATTATTAATCATGGTTTTTTTTATCGGATCTACGACAGAAAATGAAGCTGGACAAGACGTTTCCAGGTTTATCCGAATTTTCGGCTTAACGTTCCAACCTTCCGAATTGATTAAACTAACCGCCATTCTGGTTATTGCAAAACGTTTTACCGGACCGAAAGCTGTTCGGATCACGAATAAAAATATTTTTAAGACGATTGTTTGGGTATTTCTGCTGCCATCTCTCCTGATTATTATTCAGCCAAATTTCAGCGCAGCGATGCTCTATTTCGTGATAACTTCCTTTACATTGATTTTTGCCGGTGTTTCTTACTGGAGGTATATTATCCGGTTCATCTTACCAATTGGAACAATCTTAACGGTGGGATTAATCATTTCGAGACAAGCAGACAGGATTTTAACCAGGATCTTCAATTACATGGCTCTTTACGCTAACAGCCCATTTGTCCAGAAAATTGCCTTATTCAGCAAGCAGATCGGGGTTAAACAGGAGATTATTAATCTTCTGCAGGAAGGAGATACTTTCCAAATTAACGCTTCGTTTCGGACCATCGCTCAAGGCCGGTGGTTAGGATACGGCTTTTTAAAAAGTACTCAAAAATTTGGAAACCTTCCCTACAACTCAACCGACTTTGTGTTTGCCGTCATCAGCGAAGAATTTGGAAATATTCTTTCAGGATGTGTGATACTCCTCTTTTTTCTGCTGTTTTATATCTCGATCCAGATTTCCCTAAAAAGTCAGGATCACTTTAATGCTGTCGTAGCGGCTGGTATTGGAATACACCTTTTCCTACAGGCTTTTACCCATATCGCCGTTACCCTAGGCTTAGTGCCTCCCACCGGAGTAACCTTACCTTTCATCAGTGTCGGCGGAACTTCCCTGATGATTATTCTCTTTGAAATCGGTATTCTGCTGAATATTGCCTCCCAGATAAAAGATCCACCGGCGCTCGATCTTAGCCATGTTTAATCTACCAAACGGTTCCTTCATTTACCTGATCGGTATCGGTGGAGTAGGCATGACACCGCTTGCTCTGTACCTGCATCAAATGGGATATATGATCGCCGGGTCTGATATCCAGTCTTTCCGTATGGTCGAGTCCTTACAAAAGGCAGGCATACAAGTTTTCACCTCTCACCAAGCTGACCAGGTATCTCATGCTCAATTGGTTATCTATTCAACCGCCATTCCTGAAGGCAATCCTGAATACAAAGAAGCAACACGCTTAGGCATTCCCTGCATTGACCGTTTAGAAGCCGTTTCCAATCTAGTGAGTGGTAAGAAACTGCTATCCATTACCGGAAGCTATGGAAAAAGCACAACCACCAGCTTCAGCGCTTATTTTGCCAAACTAGCCGGACTCATCCCCTCGTATTTGATCGGAGCAGATTTACTCACCTTCTCACCGGCTCATTGGAACCAGAATCAATCAGACTGGTTTGTGTTTGAGACAGATGAAAGCCGACCGGAATTCCTCCAATATACCCCCTTCGGTTGTATTCTCACGAATATCGGCACAGATCATCTCCTGAACTATCAAAAAGATATCCGCAACCTTCAGGATCACCTTTACCAATACCTGCAAAAAACAAACCCAGAGGGCTGTATTGTTTTATCCCAGGATGCTTATCAGAGCTTATCCCCGTTTTCTTCCCGGTTTCCCTGTCGGGTCATAGTGTGCGGTACGGATACTTCCTGCCAATACCGCTATGAAATTGTCCAAATCCAATTTCAGAAAGATCATTTTGAGACAACCTTCCACCTTTCCGTTCCAGGGAAACGATACCAGAATTTGATATTGCGCATGCCGGGTGAGAAATATGTCTTGGACGCAGTATTAGCCTATGCCCTTATCGCAGAAATCTCTGGAAGTACCATCGATCCGGATTCATTCCGCTCATTACCCA
>JAQVYZ010000124.1 GCA_028708485.1 Caldisericia bacterium
ATCACCAAGAAGGCAACTCAAAAGATACTCAACCTACCTTTGACATCATGACATTCAGAGAGCATAGCATCGTTGAGTTTACAGACGATTTAAGTAAACCACATTCAATCCCCACCACAACACGCTACTATATTCCACCTGAGATAACTTGGTTATTACGATCAACTGGATTTGAAACAGTGGAGATTTTCGGTGCAAAATTAGGTGCCTACAGTCGAAATGATCCACTCACCCCGAATGATTTTGAAATGCTTGTTGTCGCCTCCTGATCATCTGACAGGAACAGTACCATCTGCATTTTTTAACAACTATTTTTGGGACAGGGGACAGTCCCCTGTCCCAAATTACTATTTTCAACTAGGCTTCTAAACCAGATGGACAGTCATATTGGCAAGATTTGGTATTCTATTTAAACTTAGATCTAAATTTTGACTATTTCATCTTTGCGACCAATCTATATAATAGATATTTAAATTTTTATAAGAAAAAGAGTTTAATTGAGATGAAAAGAGGAAGAAATAGAAATGGATACCTTGGGTACCATTAACAGTTTTTTGGATACAAGCCTTGGAGACAAGATCACTGTCCCTGAGTTGGAAAATAATACCATCTATATCCTGAAGCCGAATACAGACAAGAAGCATTATGAAGCTTATAAAAATTACTTTACTATTTTAAAATTCAATGTCTTGGACACTATTTGGCGGGAGACACAAGCAAATCCCCTGAGATATAAGAAGCTTCTTGAGGCAGCCCTGGCAGGTGATAGATTACAATTTCTTTCCATTGCAAAAGAGATGGATACGATAAAAAAATAAATTGGGACTGTCCCAATTTATTTTTTTATTAAAGTTTTATTAAACCTTGACTTTATCTAAACAAAGAATACTCTGTTTTTATTAGAAATTACATTAGTATTATTCATCATTGGATTAATATTATTAGCGTAGAGCGGGGGTAGGGAAAATGAAAAAAATATTATCACTGCTTCTTATGATTCATTTATCTGTTGTATCCATAGCATGGAGTCCACCATCAGACCGATGGACTAAAATACCAAAAGCAGAAGATAAGGTTTATTTTCAACAAAATTGCCGATCATCTCAATGGAGTGATATTATCATCAAGAATGATCCTTCAATGAGTCCGGAAAAATGCATGAGTTTGCTATCACAAAAAATTCCATGCAAGCCACGCTACATTTACAAAGAAGCTTATCAGGGTATTGCTATCAGCATACGTTTTTTCCATATTCCAATGTTACTATACCTTCCATGTGTTTCTCAGGTTTTTTTCTGCCAAGATTCTTTTCTTCCTGTCCGAGATCTTACCTCTGTCTCAGTGAAAGCAAGCCATGTTTGGAAACAACTGGATAGCAACAACCTGTCCATCACTGGCAACCAGATCAAAGTTGGGATGATAGACACAGGCATTGATCCGCTACATAAAGAATTCACCCCTATAGGTATTGGGCCAGATTCAAAAATTAAAGTCGGGAAAAACATCGTGGATCCCAGCGAACCAATGGAAGAATTAGCTATATATCCCCATGGTACCCATGTAGGTGGAATAATTGCCGGAAAGAATCCTGACAATCCTTTGCGAAGAGGTATTGCGCCTGATGCAAGCCTGTACGTCTTTCGTGTCTTTGCAAAGAACGGAGGTTTGACGCTGTCAGACATTCTAGCTGGAATCGAAGAAGCCATCATTCACGATATCGATGTACTTAATATTTCTCTGGGCTTTGGTGGTAAGAATCCTATTCCCTCAATAATCGAAGGAGATCCTTTTTACGAAGCAATCAAAAACGGTATTCGCAAAGGAATTGTCATATGCAGTGCAGCAGGAAATTCCGGAGCCAGGCACAAAGACAATCCATGGACTCTATTGGCTCCAGGCTTGTTTGATAAGGTGATTCAACCTTCTGCTAGCGACGACAGGATGAGTCAGATTGTATCCATTGAATGGAATAACAAGACACTTTGCACGATTAATGCTTTGTTATCACAACATTCTCCTCCATTTACAGAAAGCATGTCAAACACTCCTGTCATCGATTGTCATTATGGGAGTGTAGAAGAGTTCGAGAACCTGTCAGTAAAAGGGAAAATAGCACTTATCAGCAGAGGTCCCAAAAACAAACCTCTTTCTTTTGCCGAGAAAAATCGGAATGCCAAAAAGGCAGGCGCTATAGGCTGCATTATTTATAACGATGAAAATTCAGTGATGGATGTCTCTCTTTTAAAAATACAGACCAACAACGAATTTATAGAACAGGAGTATATTCCTAATATTGCCGTGAGCGGGATTTTTGCCGAAAAGATGAAGAATTATTTACAACTAGGGGCTCAACTGGTCTTTCAGAGCCAAAATAACGCTGTGATTGCCGATTTTTCTTCTGCAGGCCCTTGTGTAAGCGTTGACCAGAAAATATTCAAACCTGATCTATGCTTTCCGGGAAAACAAATCAACTCTTCCGTACAAACCTACATTGATAGCAACAATCAGGTTGTCCATCCTTATGAAGACTGGGATGGTACTTCGATGTCTACCGCTGGCACCTCGGGATGTATAGCATTATTAAAGCAAGCTCATCCGAACTGGACACCTGAGGAGATCAAATCTGCATGTATGAACAATGCTGATATACTGATCAATCCAATTAACCATGAACCTTTTCCCTTCTTCAATCAAGGGGCAGGGCAGCTGAATATTCTCCAATCAGTGAACACCCCTGCTATTATAACCCCTCCGTCCTTCATACATAATTTATTAAAGAAAGAAGACATCTCTCTGGATTTAACGATAAAGAATCAAATGGAAAAAAGCTTAAATTGCAGCTTTACCATTGAATTTTTCCATTTACAGAATCAACCCTCCCCCTTTACACTGGATACAGAAAACGCATCGATCTCTATCGCACCATCTGCAACCATAAACAAAGCATTAACTATTCATCATGATACTCACTTTTCCCAGAATCAATATGAGGGAGTGTTATGGGTATTCATTCAAGATAATGGGAAGGTTGTCTCGAAATTGCATATTCCTCTCCTTTTTTTCCAAAATACTCTGGTCAATATCCCACCGGTGATTGAACCAATCAGTCTTGCTCCAAACAGAATGGTTCCTGGCACACCCTGCAACTTATCGTTTCGCCTGAATGCTGGGAGTTCTGTTGAAATCAACCAATCTCTTACAATCCTGCATCATGCGCAGCAGATTCGAATTGTCGCGGTAGATAATAGGCAGCATGTTTACCAGGAAATCTTTTATGGAGAGAATCTTTTTATCGGAGAATATTCTATACAATGGGATGGAAAAGATTTGAATGGAAACATGGTGCTCCCCAATGGACTATATCATTTGGTTGCCGAGATAAGCGGATCAAAAGTCAACTCTCTAACAGCAGAAACACTTTTTCACCGATACCCTCTTGGCAGTTTTACCGTGACCCAATCTTCTCTTCCGAATACTCCTGTACTTATCATCTCCTCCACTTCAAAGGTTTTGTTATACGAAACGTTTGCGATAGACCTAATACTTTTGCATGCAGAGGAAGTGAAGAATGTGGAGTTAACTATTACCTTTCCGAAAACCACTCTCTCACCGATTTCATATACTATCCATGACGAATATGTCGATAACAATTCCAATTTGCCTATTGTATTTGAATCTGGTCGTTTAACGCTTGGAATAACAGCAAGAACCACACTCCCAAAAAAGGTGAAGCTAGCGACTTTCCTATTTAGAGCAGAAAGAATATCCAATCAAAAAGAAGGTATTTCTATTGTAATCAAAAATTGCACTATGACTGATGCTATTCAGAAAGAGATTCTTTGTAATGCATTTCAACCTATTATTGTGATTGAAAAAACACCAATACTGCTGGGAGATTTCAATCAAGATCAGTCCGTTAATGAACAAGATTATGAAATGCTGCTTACCCACATTCTAGAAGATTATCTGTCGGAAAACTGGATACCCCAATTTGATTTAAACAATGATCTTCAAATAGATGTGAATGATGTTTTTATTTTTTCAAAATTTATGGAATAACCAAACCAAAATAGCTGTAAACCTAAATGTGTTTCTTTTTTGATCATTAATTAAGGAAACAAAAACCCCTGGGATGGTTTCCTTCATCTCGGGGGTTTACTTTTGGAGTGATAATCATGTTTTTTAGCACAAGCTTCACTGCTGTTTTATAACAAAAAAAATTTTTCAAAGATTCTGATGAATAAATTTTATCTTTTTTGAACTATCTTTAGCATTTTTCTTTGAACTAGTTGAGATGGGACAGGGGAC
>JAQVYZ010000125.1 GCA_028708485.1 Caldisericia bacterium
TTTTAATATGCTTCGTTGGATTCTTCCTTCTTCTCATCTTTGTTCGTATTATTGCCTTCAACCGTCCATTATTCAGTGCTCAACTTCGTTGAGATGTACAAACAACATGTTCCATATTGATGGTTCGGAGGAACTTTCATTGCATACATGATTTTCTTACCGCTACTAAAAATTGTGACACGTTCAAAAAAGACAGTGTGAAATATATTTCTCACAAGTTATTGCAAATAACCCCAATTTTTTAATTTCTTCATTCCTTCTTTTTCAAAATCAATGCCTATATCATTACGATAAAACATTTTTGGTATATGTATTTTATCCAATATCTTTTTGGCCTTCAGACGAGCAGCGCTAATCGTACTACTGAGTGCCGTCACGTATAATATATATCCAGGATGATCAGAAACGTAATATCTTTTATATCCATTTCTCAAAATCTCCATTGAAATGCCTTCGAAATGAACGTGTCTAAAATCATTTTTTAATATTGAGGGGTGATAGAACACTTCTAATCCCAAAGAAGAAACCCATTTCATTCTTGTTGAGTATGGAAACGGTGGTACGGAGACCAACACAACAATTCCCTTACCCTTTTTCCATTTAAGCCCAAAGCTTTTCTTATCTGCAACAGCTTTTAAAAATTTATTCCAAGGCGAAATATGAATTTCGCTATGAAGGTGAATGATCGGCGATCCTAATCTTGGGGTGATTTCCAGAACATATGCGCCCTTCTCATTCACAATACAATTAATATCAATATCACCTCTGAAATCTATTTTTTTTAGAAATGGTTTCAATTTTGCAAGAGTCTCTTGGAAAAGCTTATTTTCCTCATTTTCGTCATACCATGCGACAGTTCCCATTTCGCTTGTTGAAGGACCCAAGTCACCGGGGAATAATTTTTTGTGTTCCACATTTATTTCAATCGGACCCACCCAATCATTTCCATTAAAGTATCTTCCCACTCCTATTTCGATGCCATATGCTCTTTTTTGCAAAGTGATTGCTCCTAAGTTATTGCCAAAGCTATTTTTATAATGGTTTAACACTGAGATAACATCACGATTATCCTTAAAGTGTCCCACATAATTAATATCCTTAGATGCTAACCCATTTTGCTTAATAACCCATGATCCATTCCTATGTTTATTAACAAAATTTATTACAGCTTCAATGTTTTTAAAGTTGAACGTTGGAAGGGTCTTAAGTCCAAATTCGTTAAGTATCTCCTGTGCCCATTGTCTATCTTCTTCCAATTTATCACCCAATTCGGATCCTCCAAAGACAGAATAACCTTGATTTCTTAAACTATCTTGAATTTTTCCATATCCAATATCATCAAAAACAATTAAGCCATCTTTTCCAACCCATTCAAGCTCCCTTTTCCAATTTGTTGTCTGCGATACAAAATTTCGGAAACTCGAGCGCAACTGTTTAGTTTCACAAAAGAGCTTAACGTCGCATCCTTCTTTTACTAATAAATATGCAAGATTCGCAGCCACTAACTCATATGAGACGAAAAGTACTCGCATACTGTCTAAGTATAGAATCATTTAAGCCAATATCTATATGCAAAAAATAAATTGACCCTACGTCACTTCACGTTATCATCGTCTCATGTTTAGAGACGAAAGGAATTTAAAGTTTGTACTTTTCGCGATAACCATCGCAGTTTCGATTACTTCGATAGCATATACATTTTGTAGAACTATAATTCTGCACGATATTGAAGTTGAAAATATTTCTAACAATGAAGCGTTATGAAGCGAAAACCATTTAAGAAAGATAAGGATTTTTTATCTCAGGTTCCAGCTTGGGAAGCTGCCTACAAAGAATCACCTAAACTTGTTATTGATTTTGAAAAGAAAAAATGGAGAAAGGCAAAAGCTAGTTTCACAAGTCATGACTTACAAATTTTTGGATGTGCAGTAATGGAAGACTGGGAAGCTCCTTACATGAAGGAGCTTGCAAAAATTGCATCGTCAAGAGGCGGTATTGTTCTAGAATTAGGATTTGGCATGGGCATTTCCGCATCTTTTATCCAACAAGAAAACATAAAAAAACACATTATTATCGAAGCAAACCATTCTGTGGCCGAAAAGGCTCGAACTTTTGCACGAGAAGCACCACATCAAACTCAGGTTCTTGAAGGATTTTGGGAAGATATGATAAATATGATACCAGACTGTTCTCTTGATGGAATATTGTTTGACACGTATCCGCTCACAGAGAAAGAGCTCTATCAAAATCATTTTTTATTTTTCCCATTTGCACATAAAAAGCTTAGGAAAGGTGGAGTATTTACATATTATTCCGATGAAATCGAGAAATATGGGAAGGTTCACATTAATAAATTAAAAGCCGCTGGTTTTGACATCGATAAAATAAAAGGTGTGGTAATACCTATCGATCCTCCAAGCAATTGTGAATACTGGAAAGCTAAGACCATACTAGCTCCACTTATTACTAAGTAATGTATGCCGCTTCCTTTTGAGCAATGTCCACATTTGACTGCAGAATCTTCTTTTTTAAGTTATTTTGATATTAGTTATGCACCAACATTACTTTTTTATTCATACATTCCAATATTCATCCTTTGTATTTTCTTTGGCATATTCATTTTTATCAAAGATAATTTTTCGGTTCTAAGTAAATATTTTTTAGGGGTCAACCTTTTTTTTGCAGCCTATATTATACTTTCGCTAATTCAGTGGATTGCGGTATATGCGGAAGTGATTCATTTTACGTGGCAGATTTACCTCTTTTTTGAAGTAGGTGTATTCCTTCTAGCCACTTTCTTTTCCTATGTTTTTCTTTTTCAAAAAGATCTATCACTTATATATAAACTTATCTTAGTTTTTTTCTTTTCTGCCATTGCGATCATTTTACCAACAAGATTAAATGTTGCTTCGTTTGATCCAGTAAATTGCGAGGGTGTAAGTGGGGCAATATGGACGGTGGTGTATATATTTGAACTTTTGAGCCTTGTTGGAATATTATCTTTTACTCTTAAAAAAATATATTCTGATCAAGGGCGAGGTGATTGGCTGAGAACGACAATATTTTCTGCGGGAATTACCATTTTTTTAGGGATTTTTTGGATATCAAATTATTTTGGTGAAGCCACTGGAATTTACCAAGTTAATCTTGTTGGACCAGTAGGAATGCTCATATTCTCAGGGCTTATATCGTATTTGATTGTGCAATATAAAATTTTCAATGCCAAATTATTTGCGTCACAGGTACTTGTTGTAGCTTTGTTCTTTCTAGTTGCCGCCCTTCTTTTTATAAGACAAATACAACATATGCGAATTATTGTTGTATTCACATTGGGGTTGGTAGGCTTTCTTGGCATTAATTTAATTAGAAGTGTTAAGCGTGAGATTGAACAACGCGAAAAAATCGAAAAGTTGGCTGTTGAGTTGAAAAAAGCCAACGCCGAACTGAAAGATCTCGACCGTCAGAAAGACGAACTTATCAGCATTGTGAGCCACCAGTTGAACACACCTGTGACTTCCGTGAAGTGGAATCTGGAAATGATGCTGGATGGGGACATGGGGCAGGTGAATGAGGAACAGCAGAAGCAGCTCAAGACCATGCAATCGGTCACGAACGATCTTTCCGATCTTGTGGCCATGATGTTGGATGTCTCCCGCATTCAACTGGGTCGCATGAAGGTAGACCGGACAGAACTCGATCTTTCCGAATTCTTCCGCGATATCCTGCTGGTCATCGATCCCAAGGCCGAGCAGAAGAAGCAGAAGCTTGTGAAGAAGATCCCCAAAGATCTTCCTGTTGCCATGCTGGACAAGCGTCTCATGCGTATGACGTTGGAAAATCTGCTCACCAATGCCGTGAAGTACACACCCGAAGGCGGCACGGTGACGCTCAATGTGGAGGCGAAGAACGGCAAACTCCGTTATGAGGTGCGCGATACGGGCTATGGAATCCCCAAGGCGGAACAGGGGAAGATCTTCGGCAAGCTCTTCCGTGCGAGCAATATTCAGGCGCAGGAAGGCAACGGGCTCGGTCTCTTTGCGGCCAAGGGCGCCGTGGAGGCGCAGGGGGGCTCCATTCGCTTTGAGAGCGAGGAGAAGAAGGGCACCACGTTCTACGTGGAATTGCCTCTTACCGCACCCGCTCGGGAGAAGAAAGAATAGGCAGAGTCATTAAACGTCATGGCTCGACAGGCTCACCATGACAGGACAATTTTATGACTTCTATTCCATCGCGAATGCCCGTTCGATGACAGTGGAGAGATCCGTTTCTTCCATGCGCAGTTCCTCA
>JAQVYZ010000126.1 GCA_028708485.1 Caldisericia bacterium
GGAATAGCCTCCCGTGCGATAGAAAAAATCAAGCTGTCCCATCCGGATATCCCTGCATCCAGGTGGGAAAGGCTTGAGCACTACCCAAATCCTTTGAAAAACACTTTTATCAGTTGGTGTTTTGCGATCTGGTTATTTCTCATGATCTGTTTAGGTCCGTTGTATCTATGGTTTTATACGACTGAAAGACATCAATACAATGAGATAGTGGGTTTTGTGTTCATAGGTTTGATAGGTGTCGCCGGTATTTATCTGTTTTTCACTTTTATCCTTTACCATTATCGTTTTCTTGTTCTGGCTGATCAGTTAATTGAAGAATATTCCTGATTCTTACCTCATTAAATTGTCCTTTGTTTTTATTGCGTTTAGACTGTTATCAGCTTATAATTTCGAAAAATTTGTATCTGACAGGAGAATGTATCATGAAAAAGAACATAGGTGCTGCAGACCGTATCATCAGAACCATTATTGCCTTAATCATTGTGGTGCTATATTTAATGAATGTGCTTCAAGGGACATTAGGTATAGTTTTGATGGTCGTTGCTGGAATTTTAGTGCTGACAAGCCTGTTTAGCTTCTGTCCGCTATACGCTATTCTCGGCATCAGTACTGCTCCTAAGAAATAAAAAAGCAATTTTGGTTTGATATCATCTGTTAGTAGATTCTTTGTCATAGGGAATAGTATGAAAATAGCTTGATTTTCAATAGTAAAACTAGTATTTTTATGCAATTCCTACTATAGGAGAGTGATAATGAAATGGTTTGTTGAAGGTTTGTATTGGTATCTGGATGGGTGGAAGAATTATGCTAATTTTAAAGGCAGATCCAGAAGAAAAGCGTATTGGTATTTTATTTTGTTTCATGTTTTTTTACTTGTTGTGACAGATTTGATTGCTTATTCTTTCTTTAAAAATATCATTACCGTAACAATATCTATCTTATATCTGGTCACTTCCCTTCTCCCGTGGTTAGCGGTTACAGTCAGAAGACTTCAAGATACTGACCATGAATGGGTATGGATATTACTTCCTGGAATAATATTATGGATATTTCGATTGGATCTACTTCTTCAAGACAGCCAATTGGAAGATAACAAATATGGTCCGGATCCAAAGAAGGATGAACGCTTTAATGCCTATGATTCCGATTCATTTCAGCAGGCAAAGTAGAAGGTCTTTTCTTCTCGATTTGTAACAAAAGCAAAAAACCATACACTTATTGAACTAATAGGAGGAGATAAAATGCTGCAACCAAACATTTTTCAATGGGTCGTATTGCCGATATTAATTGCATTGATACGGGTGTGTGACGTCACCATCGGTACCATCAGGATTATTTTCGTATCGAAAGGGAACAAAATCATCTCTCCTATCTTAGGTTTTTTTGAAGTGTTAATTTGGTTGATAGCCATTAGCCAGGTGATGCAGAATCTTAGTAATTGGGTATGTTATGTCGCTTATGCTGGTGGATTCGCTGTTGGGAACTATATAGGAATCCTGCTTGAAGAGAAAATGGCATTAGGAACTCTTTTAATACGCGTCTTCATCAATGAGAAAGCCAAACAGTTAGCGGAAGCATTGTATTCAAATAACCATGGAGTGACGATTGTCGAAGCAGAAGGGTCACAGGGTAAGGTGCATATGCTCTATACAATTATCCAGAGAAAGTACCTGTCTGATGTGGTTCATGAGATAAAACTGGTTGATCCTAAGGCGTTCTTTACGGTAGAAGATGTCCGATTGGCCAGAGAAGGTATCTTTCAAACAAAACAGCGAAGATTGGCTTCTCACCATCAAACGTCTCGCAAGTAAAATTTAAATAATGTTGTGATATCCGATGGTTCTTAAGAGGATGCCGTCTTCATAATAACACCAGGTAAACCGAATCTTGGTATTGACTGAAGCTTCCCAGATAGATTCCATGGATTGGATTTTCTTTGTTCTTAGAAAGGGGTGGTGTGGATTTTGAATGAATAGCCGTAGTTTCTCATCCACTTTCTTTTGATCGATTTTTGTAAGAATTTGATAGGCTTTTTTAAATTCCTGTGAAAAATAGATCATTTCTTTTTAAGTTCAGTTAATAATTCATTTGAAGAATTAGCTTTTATTATTCTTCCTTTTTGGATGTCCTTCTCGGCTTGCTTTTCTTTCTCTTGCCAAGCTTTGCTGAAAAACCAACTTTGATCTTTTGAGATGACTAATACTGGTTTTAAAACTATTTGATTATCAGTGACATACACTTCCATTTTATCTCCCACATTCAGACGCATTGACTCCACAATTTCTTGTGGAATGGTAACCTGTGATTTCTGCTTTAAGGATACAATTTTCACGTTTACTCAATCTCCTCCTGTATAACTTTCTAACTATCATACTATTATACTATGTTTTACACATTTCTAAACTTATTATAAGAAATGTTTATATGATCGAAGGTTATTTCTACAATGTAAATGAAATGGAAATGCTGAAATATTTGACAGATTTACCAGTTCGAACTACATTATGATTATCTTATGCAAAGGGAATATTAACAATGGAATACAAACATAAATATCCGTTTGGAAGAATCGAAGTGCTTTACCGTGAGTTATTGAATCATAAAATCGATCCATCCGTCATCGATCAGATCATGGATGGAGGAGAGAAAGTAGATCGCAACACATCCCTCACAAAAAAAGCTGAATGGATTAAGCAAGCCATGGATAAGATGGATAAGCTGATAGAGAAAGACCTTCGTTATAAAGTACGGGAGAAATGCGCCTGCTGTACCGGTGGATTAAGGTTGAAAGCAATGAAGAAGATTGCAGCTTCAGGTGCTTCAACAGAAGATCGAATCAAGGAAATCAACAGAATCCATATGTTTGGTCTTTCAACCGAACCGGAAGGAACCAAGATTCATGTCACGTTCGGGGAACCCGGATCCAAATGTGTCTGCACCCCGAAAGGATCAAAAGAACCAGTCTCGATTACCTGGTGTTATTGCTGCAAAGGGCATGTACACAAATTATTGGAAGTAGCTCTGGAACAAAAATTGACAGGAAAAGTGATTTGCTCATCCTGTTCCGGCGGTGAAAATTGTCAGTTTGAATTTGAGATTATAAAATCTTAAAAAATCGTGTCAAGAATCCTGTCTTTTCCACACATTATTTATTCTTTGTTTCTGGTTTTGGCAATGAACCAGCTGACTTCTTGCAAAATGTTCTCTTTGAAAAGCTTGGCACCAAGCTCATTTTTAACCAATAGAGCAGGAAGTTTTTTTGGTTTTGTGAAAGCTTTTTTCTCGATGGATTGTACTTGAATTGCATGAAACAGATCTTTTACCGTATAAATCTTAAATCGTTCGAGTGCCAGTTTTCCAGCCATCCATTCCGCTACGCCGAGTAAAATCTCTTCGTATGTAGCGTGTCTTGGTAAATCAAGTGCATCGGCGATCAATGGCATCACGTGTTCAAAGGTGAACCGAAGGTCAGGAACATCGCCCAACTCCAGGATATTCGCTAACTTCTCCAAGCCTTGATCTGAGAAACCTATCAGATATTGGACAAAAAACTTTTCATCATTTTTTGGTTGGATATAGTATTTCTCACCTTTCAGATTCTGGAACTTTCTCTTCACATCATAATAACCAAGATTCAACAGGTATTGCCCTTTTTCCGGTCGGAAATCCATAATGTTGCCAAGATCTTCACCCGGTTCAATAACGAGTGCATTCACCTGGTCTTGATTGAACTTCTTCACCCTGCCGATTGCAAAAGTTCTAATCAATACCAGATCTTTATATCCCTTTTTCGTCAGCAATTGAACGGGGAGATTATCATACACTCCGCCGTCCAGTAATATTTTGCCATCTGTTTTTTCTGCTTGGAAAATGGGAAGATTCGCGCTGGCCAGAATGTATTCGATGATTTTACCTTCAGGGATGTCTTCTTTCATATACTCAAGAGATTTCAGATCTGTCAGTGAGTACGTCACCAAACCGAAATCCATGGGTGATTCCCGAATCGCTTCTTCATCCAACACATCTTCCAGTAATAGCTTAACCTTGCTTCGATCCAATCCTTTCTTCTGTATGACACCTTTGACGGTTTTTAAAATCTCTGAGACTTCCTTTAGCTGAATACCGTCATCAATTATCTTTCCCCAGGATTGATGAGGGATGCCAAACAACTTCTCCGTACTGATATTTTGCCATAGTTCGTATGCTTTCTCCATATTTCCCTGTGCAATCATAGCGGCATTCATCGCCCCTATAGAGGTACCAACTAC
>JAQVYZ010000127.1 GCA_028708485.1 Caldisericia bacterium
AAACTTGTCTGCCCCTTCGATGACTCTGATTACATCACGATTCAGAATATCCTGAATCCCCATGTCTTGGAGCTCATCCAAAGTATCCACCCGGTACAAATCCACATGCACTAAACGAATAGGGTTGCCATATTCCCTGACTAATACAAAAGTGGGGCTGATAATCGTCTCCGGAATGGAAAGGGAAAGACCAATGCCTTTGGTAAACGTGCTTTTACCGGCCCCCATCGGACCTTGCAATAAAATCAACTCATCTCCCCGTAAGGTTTTGGCGAATAATTGACCGAAATACGCCATTTCCTGATCATTCCATAGTTCCATTTCAGCGATTTTTACGGCAGGATTTCCAATTCCCACTCTTTTGCCATCCATATGATATCTTCAGTGCCGATTCTGCCGTTTTGATTCACATCCATTTTTCGATCATACTCTGCTTGCCCGATACTCATCCCAAAGGTATTCCAGATCATGTCCATGTCTTGTTTGTCCACACGGTTATCCCCGTTAAAATCTGTCAATAAATAAGGTTTATCCATAATTTCTACCGTAGATACCAAGGCAAAAACCGAAGTCGGCTTTTCTTTGGAATCATTAAGATGTAGCTGACTTACATGAAATAGGCCTACTCCAACCTGATTTGGAATCATCTTGACGGTGATCAATGGTTGAAAAGCAGAAACAGAGATGTTCTCTCCCTCTTTCGCCATCATCCTGATCAGCAACCACCCTTTTGCGTTACTGCCTTGCATCTCCATCACAATTTTGGGATTCTCTACCCATGGGGAGAGAATCTTTACATCCTGGTACAACATCATCATAGGATTGAATGTGATTTCTATATCCAGTTGTTTGAATCGGACTGGTTTTGTAAAATTGACACTTAAGTCAAAAGGATCATTAATATTTACTTTTTGATTCACCGCCAAACAAAGATAATTGGATGCCCCTTCGGATTGAGTGACCTGTACTTCTACCCAAGCTTGGTCGGCAATCACTTTCTGGTTGGTTTGTTGGGGAGTCACCTGATAGCGATAGAGAGTGAGTTCAAAGAAATAGGTGCCTTCACTCACATGCAATGGAAAACCCGAGATGGTGCCATCCCACAACAGGACATTTTGTCCCAGCCAGGCATTATATGGCATAGGTATATCAGCGACAAACCGTTTATACTGATTCAATAAGCGTATAGCTATTTCACCTTCTGACAAGTGGACTGTCTTGGTATGATTTCCTACCAATGTACATTCTGCCAAAGAAAACTCAAAAGTAATCGGTTCTTTAAGAGGACTGGCTAACTTGGTTTTGCTGACCGAAAAGCTGGTAATCGGTCTGGGAGAAGGATCTTCCCTTTCCGCCCGGACATGAATCCCAGCATGCACCTCTCCGGCGTGAATCCAGAAATCAAGAGACTGTTTGATGGTCCTTGGAAAAGTGAGAGTGAGTGGCTTCTTTTCACCAGGTTGGAGCGTAAGGGTTTCCGGAAGTTGTTGTTGGATCAGCTGAATCCACTCTGTGACCTGACTGGAACACTCCACCGTGACAGGCAATTGAAGAGCTTCATCGGTCAGGTTGCTAAGTTGAATCTGAACAGGAGAGGAAATGCCAATTCGGTAGGTAGAAAATGCAGGCTCCATCGTTGCTTTTGCGTGGATCGCTTTATCCGGTTGCACATACCCGGCTCCCTGGTACACCAGCTCATAGGGTAGTTGTGAAATTGGATTCCGGAGTAACGTGGCTGTATTTTGAAGTGCCAGGACGACCTGATCATTATTCCACTCAGAATGAGCTTCTTTGACCAAAGCGAGGGCACCGGAGACAATAGCGGTGGAGGTAGAACTGCCTTGCATAGCAATAAAATAGGAATGGCTGTCTTCATTCTTTTTTTGGTAGGGAGCGATGATCATCTCTGCTGGAGCCAGCAAATCCGGTTTGATCGTGTTTCCGTCTGCATTGCCTTTCGAGAGTTGGTGTCCGAAAGTGAGTAAAGGCTCATTTTGAAAGGATAACTGAATCTCGTAAAGATGAGCTTTCATCCACCTGCCGTCCTCATTCGATATCATGGCAGAAGGTATCATCTGATGATAAGGTTTGTACCGATACCGTTCTGAAGGTTCGTCGTAAGGGTTTTCCAGCAAATACGGCTCCCCCGGTTTTCTATATTTAGTTTCCAGATTCACACTGGGATTGAATATAGATCCGTTATTCACCAGGATGACTGCTTTGGCTCCTTGCTCCATAGCCCGATTGATCTTTTCGTAAAAGGTCAGGGGCTCTTTTGCAGGTCCTCTGTCAATCAAGACGATCTTATCTTTCACATCTTTTTCATCAAAATCATGTATGGTGCCATAACCTGCATATACCAGCGGAAGTTGGTTCAAATCACTTTGAAACGGCAGGCTCAAACGACCGGTGCAGGCTTTCACAGGGTAGGAAAGACTTGGTATTTCCGCTTGAATCAACATCAGAGACCGATCGTCCGCGGAACCGATTGTGAGAGCTTCTGAAAATGTTCCCGGTTCGGTGATCCCGGAGAAATTGCCTGAGGATACCACCACGAGCACGCCTGCCTGTTTTGCTTCTGAGATTGCCTTTTGGACCAACAACTTCTCCCCTTCGAACAAGGAGTTGTCAACTCCGTTCAGGGAAATATTCAAGATCTGGCATTTGTCTTTAACCGCTTTTTCAATCGCTTGTAACAAGCCTAATGGTCTGTAATCACCCTCGGTAAATACTTTGTAGATGCGCAAAGTGACATCCGGTGCCATACCTTTTTGGTACCAGGCTGGACCGTTTCCCCCAATGATACCGGCGATGGCTGTCCCATGGTAACTGACATCGAACCATCCTTCTTCAGGTTTTGCGAAATTGGTTCCCTGAATATCCCTTCCGAGAAATTCATCCCCGATGTCTAATCCTGTATCTATGATGCCCACCAATATCCCTTTGCCGGTATAAGGGTATTTCTGTTCCGGTGGTATGGTGTTCTCATCGAACCAAGCGTTTCTGACAAAAGTCCTGGAAGGTTCCCACGGAAGATGCGCTGAAGTGATGGACTGTACGGTTTGATATTGGCTGATCAGGGGTAGTGCATACCCGGGTACTGTCATCTGAAGCACATTCAGAAGTGAGTGAACGGAAGCAACCTCAATGGATTCAAAGCCAAGCTGATAAAGCCATTCACAGAACTGCTGTTGGATGGCTTGGTTGACTTGTTGATAATACGATGAACTCCGGCTGACAGAAGAATTTTCACTGATCACAGACCACTCGGAAAAGACCGGTGTCTGGAACTCCACCAGGATGGTGATAGGCTGAACGGATCGCGTCAAGCCTTGCAGTGAAGGAGAAATCTTGGTTCCTACAGCCTCTGTCGGCATCATCGGTATCACGTTGACCAACAGAAACACAATGGCGAATAAACCTTTGCCTATCCAAGTACGCTTCTTCAAAGTGCCAGCTCCTTTTTTTGTTCTAGTATAATCGAAACTCACTCAGGTTTATACTTTGCTCCGATAAAAGTCTGCTAACTCCTGCCATTTCATTAAGGGATGGAGGACGAGAATTTGAGGAGAATGGTAGCAAACACTGAAAACAAAATTATCTTGAGAAAAAGTCTTCCAAATAAACGAATCGATGATTTCCGCTGTCTCTATTCGGTTCCACAATCCCTGATAGCCTGTACCAAGCGCTTTGGTATAACTTTCTTTTTTCGTCCAAATGCGCAAAAAGGCTTGTGTGTAGGTGGAGTCCTCTATAGAAGGAAGGCTTTTTTGCTCCTTTTCCGTAAACACCTTCTCTGCCAGGTTAGGGATGATTTTCCTCTCCGATTCGATATCTACCCCGATCGGCTCATGGCTGAGTCCCACCAGGAAGTACTGTTTGGAATGAGAAAGGTTGAAATGAACATCCGGGAAATTGGTAATCACCGGTTTGCCGTGCTCCAGAAGCTCAATCCTGCATTCAGTCAGTAAAATACCGGCTTCTTGCTGAAGAGCTATATCCAATAAAGTCCATCCGATCAGTTTTCGTTGTATCCACCAGTCGGAAGCGTTTTTCATAGCAGAAGTAAACAAAGCGTGATACCTTTCCCGCAATTCCGCGAGAAAAGGGGCAAGTGAGTCAGGATCAACCTGATCCAACATAAAAAGATACACCGAAGCGATTGGGTCCACTTTTGAGGACAAAGCTATAGTTTAATCTTCTTTCCGCGTATGAGTTTCGCTCGATTCACCAAGTCTATCACAGCCTGTTTAA
>JAQVYZ010000128.1 GCA_028708485.1 Caldisericia bacterium
CACCTCTTTTGGTAAGTTCATACGCAATCGCAACACCAGTAATCCCGCCGCCAACAATCACAACGGATGCTTTATTTTTCATGGCTGTCCTCCTCTGCGAGAGAACCCAGTGAAATCGTCACAACAGGAGGTCTGAACCTGGACGGTTTGATCTCTTCTATAGAGACAGATTGTGCTTTGGAAAGCTCCTGCATAATAAGGTTCCTGCAGGTCTTTCCCTGACACTGACCCATGCAAGCTCTACTCAGTCTTTTTATCTCATCCAAGGTAGTGCAGCCATCTTTGATTAGTTCCTGAATCTCACTTAATTTTACGTCTGCGCAACGGCAAACGATTACTTCATCTTTATTTTTCATGGTTATTGCTCCTTGCAACATGCCGAACATCCATCGCCAGTTTTTTGGGAACTTCTACCCAAATGACTCTCGATTTTGAATTCTGTTTCGTTTTTTGAACTTTTATCACCTTCCCGGTTCCTACTTTTTCCCCTTTTCGATTCATCAACTCGACAGAATCACCTTCCTCTGGGAAGGGAAGGAGTTCTAAGGGGAGCTTGATAAGGCTATTTTCCTGGTTATAGTTTTTCCAGACAACAAAAATAGCCAGTCCTGGACAGGCTGAAATACAGTTTCCACAACCATTGCACTTGTCCATATCGATCGTAGGGGTGTCATTGATGGATTGAAAAGGCAGTATTGCTCCTCTTGAGCAGGCATTCTGGCACGGATTGCAAGGTATCTGCTGGATACATTCCAGAATCGCGACCGGACCTTGTTCAAATCTTTCTTCTGAAGGCATCCTTTCCCCTAATTCATCGATATCAAGATAACCGTTCTTTATAAACATACATCCACCTCAACCTTGGCTAAACCATTGCGTATCTTCTCACCAATAGTACCCACATGCATCTCGTCAAGAAATGTCTGAGAATTTTGAATCACCTGATCGACCGAATCAAGCATTTTATGAAGTGCCTTGGAAACAGCGAATCCTGCAATAGTACCTTCCAGCATAGCTGAACTGGCTTCTTCCACTCCGGAAACATCTCCGGCAATATAAACATCCGGATGGGTGGTTTGCATGAACGGATTACGCTTTGCTACATACCCTCCTAGCTCAGAAACATATCTCATCTCACACTGGAATTGCCATAACAGCTCTGACATCGGGGACAAACCAACAGCAAGACACAACGTGTCACAAGGCCATTTTCTTTCCGTTCCCGGCACATACTGCCATTTAGAATCCAGGCTTACAATTTCAACACCTTCCAATGCATTTCGACCCAGTGCCCGTTTCACGGTAGTCTGGGTAAAAATCGGGATACCCATACGACTGACTTTAGCAGCATGTACAAAATACCCGCCTACCGTAGGAGCCGCTTCAAGTATCGCTTTCACCTTCACGCCTGCCTGTAAAAGCTGGTATGAGACTATTAATCCGATGTTTCCGGAACCAATCATAATGATATCTTTACCTGGCATCACTCCATACATATTCATTAAAGTTTGTACTGCGCCGGCTCCATAAATACCGGGTAAATCATTTCCCTCAAACAGCAGAGACTTTTCTGATGCACCGGTAGCTACAATCACCTTCTTGAAATAAACTTGATATAGTTTTTTTTCTTTCTCCAGAGCCAGGATAAAGTTCTCCTCGGGATAATATCCTGAAGCAACCGTCTCCAACATTACAGTAATATTGGGAGAAGCCTGCACTTCACGGGTAAGAATCTGTCCAATTTCAAATCCCCTGGTGCCGGCATATTGTTCTTTTGACCCAAAAAACATATGAGTCTGTTTTAATAGTTGACCACCCAGAAATGGATCCCGTTCCAGAATAAGCACTTTAAGCCCGGTACCCAGTAATGACCTGGCTGCGCATAATCCTGCCGGTCCACCTCCGATGATCAGCACATCACA
Source organism: Caldisericia bacterium (assembly GCA_028708485.1). Lineage (GTDB taxonomy): Bacteria > Caldisericota > Caldisericia > UBA6126 > UBA6126 > UBA6126. Next base: position 1,923 of record JAQVYZ010000128.1, read on the forward strand.
ATCTATTCTCACTTTATAGCTCCTTTACCCTGTGTTTCTATGACCATGCCTTGTTCGATTCGTTGCGTACATGTCCTGACGTTGGGAATGCCATTCACTTTCATCAGACAGGATGAACAATTCCCTATACAACAGAATATCCCCCTAGGTCTGTGGTATTTTAGGCTATAAGACAGGGTTTTGATACCATTCGCATATAAAGCGACAGCGATCGGTTCGTCGTCAAAACCTTCATATTGTACGCCGTCAAAAGTAAATGTAACCGTTTTTCCTTTTTGGAAATCTATTATTGGATGCTCTTTTATTCGCAATCGTACCCTCCTATATGCAAAAAAATACAACTTAACAGTATAGCATAATTTGCATATCACAGCTTTTCTTGTCATTCAGACAGGATGATTTGAGATAATCTATGAATAAAGTACAATGAATAATGGTATGAATCGAAGAAAAAACTATTTTATTGCCCATTTTCTCTTGCTTATTCTCTTTTTAGCTTTTGATCCATTCATGATAGTGAGAAGTAAAGAGAAAATAGCTGCGTTTGACCGGTTGGCTCCTCATTATTTTGTTTGGCTGACTTCCTCAGACAAGGCAGTTGTTCAAGTGATGCTGCAAAAAAAACCGGTACAGAATGTGGAAAAATCAGAAATTACCTTTGATCCAAAAAAACCCTGGGTGTTGTACCTATTAATTGAATCAAGCCAGTGGGTCTCGCCGATTCAGCAGAATTCAGCCATCCTCTCTCTCCTTGAAAATATAGAAACACCACCTGAATCTATAGAGACTTATTCCTTCCACGCCGGTATCGAAAAGCTGGAAACAGATAAGAATGTTCCGGTATTCCTGAAAGAATCTAATCAATCTGATGTCTATCTCCTGGATTCCATCCAAAGAATTACCCAAATCATTCAAAAAAACAAACAGAATAGTATTCTTTGTGTCGTTGGATCAGGTCGAAACACAGTGAATCTAACTGATTTTCCACTTCCTTCCTGTCCGGTTTGGTGTTTTTTCCAGAACAAGATTGAAAGCAAATCAACGCCTTATCTGGAAACAATATCCATGCTTTCTGGCGGTACTTCCCTTACTTTTCAAGAGCTTGATTTATTGGATAAAGTAGCATTGCCTAATAAAGAGGAGAAAGTTATTCTTCATTTTTCCGTTCCGTATCAGTGGTTCAATTTTCAAAAACAGATCAGGATAAGAATTAATAATCAGGATTCTTCAGATTTTTTAACATTATTTTACCCGACACCCTGGGTAAGCCTCATCATGATTGTATTTTTATTCCTGGTTATGGTTGTACTGCTTTTTAGGATTCTCCGGATAAATAAAAACAACCAGCCTAAAAAGTATCAAAAGCGGTACAACCTTGCCTGGTTGGAATGGACTGGAAATTCATCGGAAAAACAAAATAAGCGAATTCACTTATGTAATTTTACGATTGGTTCAAGCCAAAATTGTCACCTATCTCTGCAGGATGATTCCATTTCAGACTACCATACTCTGATCCAGGAAAAAGAGATGGTTTTTACTATTACAGATTTATCCAGCCGATCAGGCGTGTGGATTAACCACTCCAGAGTATTTAACAGCATATTGCATGACGGAGATCAGATTCAATTGGGGAATTTAATTCTGACATTTAGACAAAGTCATATAAAATATGAATCAAATGAAAAATATCTTTAGAAAAATTGGTTTTAGCTGCCTCGTTTTTTTCCTGCTTTGTAGTCAAACGTTTGCATACATACAGCCAGAAGAGGATTATAACTATTTCGACAGCACCCCGCTTTATTCTTTCACCGATAAAATTGAGTACTACACTCTGTCTAAGAACAGCGAGATACTGGTTATCCAGGTTAATTCAAAACAGACTTCCTTAAAGAAACTCTATGTAGCTAATGCCAACGGAACTGGACTGACCGATGTTTTTTCTGATGGTGATTGGGCATACAAACAATATGGTGTGTATCTGGAAATGAAAAGTTTAACACCGGTTATAAGCGGTAACGGAGAAGTATTGGTACAAGGTGTCATTCCAACGCAACAAGTGGACAAAAGAAGTGATTATTTCTTTATTTATTACACGAAAATAAAAAAGGGATTTATCGTTTCTTTAAAAGTTCTTTATCCCGGGTGTACAAGCGCTAGATTTCCAAAAGATTCATCAGGATCACATTATTCTGTTGATTTCAATGGTAGAAAGATATTTGCTATAGTGAAAATGGGGACCCAAAGCGATCAATGCAATGTTTATGATTCTGCTATTGTCTCGATGAATATTGACGGTTCAAATCAAACTGTTGTGTA
>JAQVYZ010000129.1 GCA_028708485.1 Caldisericia bacterium
TCGTCCATTAAAGCGGCACGCGAGCTGGGTTCAGAACGTCGTGAGACAGTTCGGTCCTTATCCTCTGCAAGCGCAGGATATTTGAGTGGGTTCACTCCTAGTACGAGAGGATCGGAGTGAGGAGACCTCCAGTGTACCGGTTATTACGCCAGTAATACGAGCCGGGTAGCTGTGTCTCAAGAAATAAATACTGAAAGCATCTAAGTATGAAGTTCCCCTCAAGATGAGATATCCCACCCATAATGGGGTAAGAACACTGGTAGACTACCAGTTTGATAGGCCAGAGCTGGAAACGCTGAGAGGCGCGTAGGTGACTGGTACTAATCGTTCGAGGTTTTCTTCATGATGTTGGATTCATCCGCACATGACTAAATAATTCGCTTCCTTGTTTTGTTGCTTGAAAAACAAACAAAGGTTTATGATTTTGGCTGGTGGCGATACCTACGGGGCCACACCCGTTCCCATTCCGAACACGGAAGTTAAGCCCGTAAAGGCCGATGGTACTAGTGTGCGAAAGCTGCTGGGAGAGTAGGAAGCTGCCAGCCTTTGTTAATTCTTGGGTCAAAAAATGTATGATTTATTTTGAAAATATCTCCATCGAATTCGGAGAACGTGTATTATTCAATCCAACTACCTTCCGAATACCCGATAAAACCAAATGGGGTATTATCGGAAAAAACGGTACCGGTAAAACTTCTTTATTCCGATCTATTCTTGGTGAGATCTCGTTAAAAACAGGCCATATTCAGATCACTCCTAATAACCGTATCGGTTATCTTCCACAAGATCTCGTTGCTTTACCCAATCAAAGGTTATTAATATATTTAAAATCACTTTGTGGGATTGAAGCACTAGAACAACGCTTAGTAGAAATTTCCAATACAATACAAAGAACTGACAACCAGGAGGCTTTATCGAAGTTGATTTCAGAACAGCATACTTTACAGCAGCAATATGAAAAGCTCGATGGGTACAGCTTTGAAGCCAAAACAAAAAAAGTCCTGTCCGGTCTTGGATTTAAATTATCAGATACTAGTAAAAACTGCCTTGATTTCTCCGGTGGTTGGAAAATGAGAATTCATCTCGCTTTATTATTACTACAAAAACCGGATATCCTCCTTCTTGACGAACCCACTAACCATTTAGACACAGAGAGCATGGAATGGTTGGAGGATTTTTTGAGAAATGAGGAGAACATTGTCCTTACCATCTCCCATGATAAGTATTTCTTAGAAAAATTAGCAGACCATCTCCTGGAGATCGAAAGACAGGATATTCAGGTTTTCCATGGTAAATACTCTGCCTATCAGAGTATAAAAGCTGAACAAGACGACCAACTGTTGAAAAATTATAAGCTGCAACAACGGATCATCAAAAAGGAAGAACAGTTGATAGAAAGGTTTCGTTACAAAGCTAATAAGGCTTCCTTAGCCCAAAGCAGGATCAAGAAGCTTGAAAAAATTGAACGAATTGAAATTCCTGAACAGACGAAAAACGTTCATTTTCGATTTTGTAAAATCAGTACTCATGCTTTAGACGTTGTTCGAGCTGTCAATGTCTCAAAATGGTACGGTGATTTGGAAGTCCTTTCTAATATCTCTCTAACGGTGAACCGTGGAGAAAAAGTAGCGATTGTCGGTGTCAATGGAGCCGGTAAATCTACCTTTGCCCGCTTAATCAGTCTTTCGGAAGAACCTACTAAAGGAATTGTGGAGTTAGGTTCTCAGGTGAAGATGGGATTTTTTGCGCAGGAATCCTTCCAGAGTCTTTCCTATGATCATACCATGTGGGATGAGATTCAGGAAGTTAAAAGTGAAATGAATGACCAGGAAAGAAAAAATCTTCTCGGTGCCTTTTTGTTTCATCAAGAAGATTTTTCAAAGAAAATTGCCATGCTGTCAGGCGGAGAGAAGTCCAGGCTCATATTATGCAAATTACTGATGGAGCCATATAATTTGCTGATACTGGATGAACCGACCAATCATCTTGACCTGGAGACAAAACAAATCTTCCTGGATGCTCTGAAAGAATATAACGGCACTTTAATCATCATTTCCCATGACCGGTCTTTTTTGGATGAGATCATTACCAAGGTGGTAGAGATCCGAAACAAAAGTCTTTATCATTATTTTGGCAACTATTCTTATTTTATCCGAAAACGAAAAGAGATGCTGGCTTCGGAAATTAACCCGGTTTTTTCCTCCTCTGCTCCCTCATCATCCACCAATCCACAGAAAAGTCCTCTCACTTTAAAAGAACAAAAAAGAATTGAAGCGGAGAATCGAGCCGTACTTGGTGTTATTTATCGGAAAATTGAAGCGATGGAAGCTGAAATCGGATTGTTAGAGAACGAAATACAGGCATTAGAGAATAGTCTTTGCCAGGAAGAAGTCTTCAAGGACGGATTGGAAGTGAAAAAAATTAAACAATTAATTTTAGATAAAAAAGGCTCTTTGCCAAGTCGATATGAAAGATGGCATCAACTGGAAACAGAAAAAGAAGAGACAGAACTAAAATTGGAGAAACGTTTAGACCAGCTTAAAGAGTCCAGGTAGCTATATATTCAGTTCTTTTATTGGGAAGGGGAAAGTTCGGATCCATAATCCGCCATTTACCTTCTAATCCGAAATGTTGTAATGTAGCTTCAAAATGAAACATCGCTACCCCCATATCCACCCGCTGTAAATCAATCACTTGCTCATATTGAGGAAGATAGAGCTCATGCAACGAGTGTTCCAGATAAAAATGATACCCCCCGGAAATCGTATCATACAGTATTCTCCATGGTTGTTTATTTCCGATGGAAGGCGCCAAACGCACCATTTCCATTGCATACTGATATTGGTTGCTGTCATTGGATCGAATCGGATTTGAAAAATGACTCTCAAAAAACAAGTGTTGTTTCGGTTTTCTATTTTTTGAGTCGATTAAAACATCGTAATTGGTGGATATATAGTTTTGACAAAGATAATCAAACGGTAATCCTATAGGCGAGATACAAGGAATCATTTCGAAATCGTTTGCTCCAATCAATTCAGCAAGGCGATTTCTGTTCAATCGTAATGCTAGCCAAGATGTTCCAAGTTGTAGAGAAGTAGCATACAATATGATCTTCTCAAATATATATCCATAATCTTCTAGATTATACTCTTCAGAAGCTAGAACTGTTCCAACAATATAGGTATTGGCATGGTATTTTTCCCTAGGCAAACCTAACAAAGCTATCTCTCTTGGCGACATACCTACTATATCAATTAGATAAAATTTCATTTTTGAAAGAAAAGGTCCTGATCCTACCGTATTGATGTATTTTTCAAGCGCTTTCCGCTTGGATCCATCCAATGAAGAATTGTGAAATAGTTTTGTTGATATACGATTATGTATAGCCGCTATAACATCAAACTCCATTTATTCTCCCTTTTCTGAACCATCTGTGGAAAGTACAAAAAATTGTACTAGCATATTCTTCATTTTCAAACCTTTATTTGATTTCATCCCCTTATAAAAGTATAAATATAGCGTTACAGTATATGGAGATTACATTAATAAAAGGAAGTTAACAATGGCTAAAAAGATGAAAACTATGGATGGGAATACCGCAGCTGCCCATGTAGCTTATGCTTTTACTGAAGTAGCAGCGATTTTTCCCATCACTCCCTCATCTCTCATGGCTGAATTAGTGGATGAATGGTCAGCCAATGGTCTGAAAAATATTTTCGGGCAACCAGTGAAGGTGATGGAGCTACAATCAGAAGGTGGAGCCGCAGGAGCAGTTCATGGTTCTTTAGCTACAGGGGCATTAACCACAACGTTTACTGCCTCTCAGGGATTACTGCTAATGGTGCCAAACATGTATAAAATTGCCGGCGAATTATTGCCGGGAGTGTTTCATGTCTCTGCCAGAGCTATTGCAGCTCATGCGCTCTCGATTTTCGGAGATCATTCCGATGTGATGGCTGCCAGACAGACAGGTTTTGCTTTATTAGCTTCTGGTGGTGTGCAGGAAGTTATGGACCTGGCAGGAATCGCTCATTTATCTGCGATCAAAGGTAGAGTTCCCTTTCTGCATTTCTTTGACGGTTTCAGAACCTCCAGCGAAGTTCAGAAAATTGAAACATTATCCTATGATGATTTGCAGAAATTGGTTGATCAAAAAGCCCTACAATCTTTTAGGGACAATGCCTTGAATCCGGAAACACCCAAAATAATGGGATCTGCTCAAAA
>JAQVYZ010000002.1 GCA_028708485.1 Caldisericia bacterium
GCTTTCAATGGCAATTTTCTCTAACGGTGTACTGGACGGCACATCAAAATGAGTGTTTTTCTGAAGTGTAATCTTTTTATCCACTGCTCCTGAAATAACAACATTGGTATCATTCGTTAAGCCGATTAATTCAATTAAGTTTGTCTGTTCTTTAGAAAATTCTTTTGACACTCTTGTAGTAATAATCTGGAACTGTCTGTCTTTGAAAGATAGCGAATTTCCAGTGATAAATTCTCCACCAAAGTTATTACCAGACGAAAAAGAACATATTCTAACGGGGTGGTTTGATTCTAAGCAAAAAAACGCAAACTCCGGACTTTTTGGCAGAAACTCGCCAATTGGCTTAAAGGTTTCAAAATCAAAAACTTCTTTAAACTGATGCTTCTGCTTTCCTTTTTTCTCCCAACTTATCTCTATGGTAGTATCAGGTTGAAGTGACTGCACCAGCAAGTCACCAAAAGCATACCCATGAATCTGGTTAAGCGGACCGTGAATAAAAGAAAAATTTTCATCATCCAGATAACCAAACTGAATAGTAACGGGGTGACTGCTTGTTATTTTATAGGGTCCAGGTGCCAGATTATCAAGGTAATGTCCGCTGTTAGCCGGTAGTTTCCTTGAAAAGACATTTCTACCGTTCTCATCAAATAAATTTACCTCCGTTTCCTCATATGAAGAGATCCAAACATGCTTATACACATAGATAAAACCGAAATTGGTATAAAGTGTTGTTGTATCGCTATCGCCTGCTTCAATTTTTGTATTGTCTTTCTGATAGTTGATCGAGGAAGCATAGACATACAATGGTTTTTCCGATTTGATGCTTACTAACTGAGGAGAACCGGTTCGCAAGATATAACTTTTTCCCTCGCCCAATATTAAAGGTACAGGCTCCGGTGAGAATTGTTTTCCATCGTTTGAAAAAAACTGGATTCGGTTTTCTGTTTCCGTGGAAATCAAGATCGCTTCTTTATAATTTACAAACAAGAAATCAGTACCAGGTGTATTAGGAGAAAGTATTTTTTCTTGTTTTTTGGAATCATCTCCTTTTTTGACAATGATTTTTTTTTCTTCAAGAGAAGCTAAAGAAATTTGAACAAGTAGTATGTCTCCGGATCCGCTAGACTTGCGTATAAAGGGCAATTTGGCAGTATTATTTGAATCGCTAAGCACAATACAAGGTTGATTTTTCCATTCAGGGGGCAAAACAATTTCAACCAAGGAATTGAATTTTGGAAATCCAGATTGATTGGTAACCACAAAATGTAGAAAAGTATTTTTGGATGCTGAAAAAGCAAAATATGGTACTATTGAAGCAAAAACTAAAAGTAATACCAATAAAAGAAATAACGATTTATTTTTCATTTATTAGTCGAATCGTTTTCATCGGGCAAACCTCCACACATATTCCGCAAAGATCGCATGAATTCCTATCGATTACGGGCAAATTATTCTCCATCCGGATGGCATTTTTAGGACATTTTTTCACACAAAGCATGCAGGTAATACACCCTACCTTACAGACATCTTTGACTTCTTTTCCTTTGTTCTTGTTGACGCATAGTGCCATCACTTGTTTTTCTTGAGGAGCCAAGACAATGACATTTCTTGGGCAAATATCTACACACAATCCGCAGCCAGTACAAAGTGAATGATTTACGATAGGTAATCCTTTTTTATCAAGAGTAATGGCATCATACGGACAAATATCCGCGCAATCTCCATACCCGACACAGCTGTACAAACAAGCCTTATTAAAGATCTTTAAAGTGACAGCTAGCTTGCAACTTGATACATCCTTAACATAGACTTGTTGTGTAGCGTTATCAAAGTCTCCCTGGCATCGTATCACCGCCACTTTTTTGGTAAAATTACTGGGATCGATCTCAATACCGAGTATTTTGGATATCTCTTTTGCTGATCCATTCTCTAACTGTTTGCATTTCTCTATGGAAGCTTTTCCGGCGACTAAATTTTCCGCTAAATTAGCACAACCGGTAAAACTGCAAGCTCCACAATTCGCTCCGGGCAATAATTCTGCGATTTTGACAATTCTGGGATCTTCATGTACAGCTAATACCTTAGAGAAATATCCGAGCATTATACCAAACACAATGCCGATAATCAGTAAAACAGCAGATGACCATAGTACCGTTACAATAAATGGTGACATAGTTTACCTCGCAATTCCTTGCAGACCGAGAAAAGCTATAGCGATAAATGAAGCAGTAATAAAAATGATGGGATATCCTTGAAGGAACTTTGGGATGGTGATGTATTTCATTTTTATTCTGATCCCTGCTAACAAAATTAACGCAAGCGTATAGCCAATGGAGGCGCCGACACTAAACACAATCGCTATCATTAGGGAATATTGTTCGGTGATGTTTAATAAAGTAACAGCCAGAATCATACAATTTGTAGCTATCAGAGGAAGGTAAATCCCCATTGCCCGATATAAAGTAGGAACTGCTTTCTTTAGATAGATCTCTACCAGTTGTACAAAAACGGCAATGGTCAAAATAAACGTGATAGTTTGTAAATACTCGAGTTTTAACGGGACAAGAATAAAATAGTAAAGGGCATAGCTGATCACAGAAGCCATCACAGTCACAAAAGTGACAGCACCGCCCATTCCGATGGAATTGTCCATGCTGGTTGTCATACCAACAAAAGAACATAGCGCCAAGAAGCGTATAAACACAAAATTCTGTGCAAAAATTGAATTAATCAGAACTGTAAAAGTTTGTTGTAAAAATTCCATCTTTTTATCCTTTACTTTTTGCTAATCTCTTGTTGATAGCACTTAAAATCGCTATCTCGATACCGATGATAAAAAAAGCACCGGGGGGTAAAACGAAAATGAGCATCGGTTTGATAAAAGGTGGGTAAACAGAGAAACCAAATATGGTTCCACTGCCAAGTAATTCTCTGATGAAAGCGATACTGATAATGACAATGCCATAACCAATACTCATTCCAAGAGAATCAACCAGAGACGCCAACACAGTATTTTTTGAGGAGAAAGCCTCTACGCGTCCGATTATGATGCAGTTCACGACAATCAATGGGATAAAAATGCCAAGTGATTTATCCAAAGAAGGAGAATAGGCTTTCACAATCAGTTGGATAATCGTCGTAAAAGTTCCAATGGCAATAATAAAAATAGGAATACGAAGTGTTTTCGGAATTACATTTCGTATCGCAGAGATAGTCAGTTCAGAACCTATCAAAACAAATGAGTAGGCAACAGTCATACCTATCGCATTGACAGTGGTGACCGATACGGCCAAGACGGAACATAAGCCTATCATTAGTATCAGAACAGGATTATCCTGCAAAACTCCCCGTAAAAAAACTTGTTTAAGGTTAATCATTTTCTTCACCTGTCAATGAGGTTTTTGAGATATCGATCAAAGCTTTGATGCCGTTCGTAAGCGCTTTCGATGAAATAGTTGCAGCCGTGATCGCTTTTACATCCTTCTTAACAATAAAATCATCGGAAATTTTTTGTTGTCAAACTGCTCCAGGAAAGATTTAGAGGTTACATTCGCTCCTAACCCGGGTGTTTCGGTATGCTCTGTCACCCTGACACTTTTTAGCGTACCGTCTAAGGAAACACCGATAATAAAAAGAATATTCCCTCCATACCCCGGTGTAGTGGCAGAAACCAGATACCCCAACTGCTGCTTATCCGACCCATTGACTGTATAAAAATCTTTTACCACTGTAGATCCATTCTCTTTGCCAATCATCGCTTCCTTTTGAAGGAATTCGGTTGCTTCTGGAAAAATTTCTTTTTGTGCATTTTCTAAAGCGAGTTTAATTTGCATGGCAATGACGGGTTTTGTAACGGAATAGGTGACGCTTAAACCTAGCGCTGCAATCATGGAAACAATCCCCAATGTAATACCTAACAAAATGATTTCTTTAGCAGATGATTTCATGACTGTTTCACCTCCTTACTAAATCCGACAGGTTTTTTGATGGATTGATCAAGAAGTGGGGTGATAATATTCATGATCAGGACGGCAAAAGTGGTTCCCTCTGGCATTCCCGAGAATCGACGAATTACCATGTTCATAAAACCAACACCAAAACCAAAAATCAGTTGGTTTTTTGGTAATAAAGGGGAAGTAACGTAGTCGGTTGCCATAAAAAAGGCACCAAAAACAATGCCACCGCTTAATAACATCACCACAACATCCAATTTAAAAAGGAGTGACAAAACAATCACTGTAATAAGATAAGAACAAGTTATTCTCCAGCTTACCACTTTCGTAAATAATAAAAACAGAAAACCGACCAGCATCGCAGGTAAACAAATCTCTCCGATACTTCCCCCTCGTAACCCAAGTAAAAGAGATCGGTAAGTTAGCTGCAGAGTTCCCCCTAGCGATGCAATTACCTGGTTTAAACCTTCGATCCCGAAGTTTGCCATCTTATAGAGATTGAGGGGAGTAGCGGTGGTGAGATGAGTAAATGGCGAGACCCATTGAGTAGATTCAATGGGAAAAGAAAGAAGTAAAGTGGCTCGTCCGATGAGCGCCGGATTAAAAGGATTTTGACCCATTCCGCCGAATACTTGTTTTGAAAGAATAGCGACAAAGCTACCAATCAAAGGCATCCACCAAGGAGACATCGGGCTGATGGTTAACACCAGTAACAAACCTGTCAAAGCAGCACTTCCATCTAGATAGGAGTAAGGAATATGAAGAATTTTCTGTAAAATGGCTTCAGACAAAACAGCTGTTAACACTCCGATTACTAACAGCAATCCAATCTGCCACCATCCATAATAAGCCATCCCCACTATTGCTGAAGGAAATAATGCTGCACAAACATAGAGCATAATATTTCTGGTGGTTATATTAGAGCGAATATGTGGAGAGGATGAAATGGATAATAGGTTCATTTTTGATTTCTCCTTTTCATTAGCTCTGCTTTGGCTAATCGAATATAATTCAGAAGCGGAATAGCAGCAGGGCAATTATAAGAACATACTCCACACTCAATACATGATGAGACAAAGAGTTTTTCGTATTGTACGTATTCACCAATTTTTGCAGATTCGGTAATTTTTACTGGCATTAAACCGGCGGGACAATTTTCTACGCATTTTCCACATCGGATACATTGGTTCTCCTGATAAGGAATATTTCCGTTTAAAACCAATACGCCGGAGGTTCCTTTCATAATGGGCGTTTCTAATGATCGTATCGCAATTCCCATCATAGGTCCGCCAAAAATGACTTTTCCAGGATTTTCTGTGTTTCCCTGACAAAAAGTGATCAGTTCCTGTACCGGTGTACCGATCTTCACCCGTAAATTCTTTGGCTCTTTTATGCCATAACCGGTTACCGTTAAAACCCTATCAATTAAAGGTTTTTTAAAATATACTGCTTCAAAAATGGCTATCACTGTCGCTACATTCTGAACGACCACACCGATATCAAAGGGTAGCTTCCCAATTTGGACTGTGCGTTTGGTTAAAGCAAAAATGAGGTTTTTTTCCGCCCCTTGAGGATACTTTTCTTTCAATGTTTCTACCCTTACCTGAGCGGAAAAATCAGTTTTTTCAATCAGTGACTTTAATTGCTTTATGGCTTCCTTTTTATTCTCTTCAATGCCAATGATGACCTGTTTAACGGGGAGTATTTTTAAAATCACTTTAATTCCGTTTAAGAGAGCGTCCGATTGTTCCATCATTAAGCGAAAATCACAAGTCAGAAAAGGTTCGCACTCTGCGCCATTAATGATTAATGTGTCAACTGGATTCTTGGGATTTAGCTTAATATGTGTCGGGAAGGTAGCCCCGCCCATGCCAACGATTCCATTCTTTTTTATAATTTCCAGAAGTTCCTCTCGAGAGAAAAGAACATTTTCTTTTTTTGTATTCAGCACCTGATACCATTCCGACTGATGATCATTCTGAATGGTGACTGCCATGTCTTCGATCGAAACAGGATGGGAAGCGGGTGTTACTTTAATCACCTCACCCGAAATGGAAGCGTGAATATTTGAGCTGAAATCTCCCTGCGCTTCCCCAATGAGCTGTCCGATTTTAACTTTATCTCCTGCCTGAACAATTGGTTTTGCTGGCTTTCCTAAATGTTGAGACATCAAAATAACAGCTACTTCTGGATCTTTGAACAATTCAATCGGAAGATCTCTGGTACACTCTTTGTTGTCTTTCAGGTGAATACCCCCAGGGAAAAACGTCTTACTCATTCTTTTCACTCCCTTTATCTCTTAGAGCTTTTTTCTTACAATAAGGACAGAGTACCCAATTCATATCAACTAGTTTACCGCATTCAGGACATTTATTTTTTAATTCTTTAAAACAATTAGGACAGATCAAATAATCATCCTCAACCGGTAAACCGCAAACAGGACATATTTTACCATTTTTTACCAGAAAATACTCGTAGTATTTTGTCTCAAGGTCTTTCATACGTTGATCAGCTTGAATGAGCTTAACTTCTTCCAAAGTATATTCAGGTCGTAATAGAAGGTACAACAACCAAACAATTATTGTAGTGAATAACCATAGATAATTCACTTTACTAAAAATGGAGAGTAAAAACGGTAATAGGGAAACTATCAGAGCAAATCCTGGAAAAATCCACTTGTTTTGCGCTCTTCTCATCGAATCATCAATCATCCAAACCAATAAAATAATACAGACTATGAGGAAAGGGATTTGCATATTTTGAAACAGGGTGGAATTTACAATCTCATTCAACATTTAAGCCTCCTTAGAAATCATATATCTCAATTTCTCTCCCGGAATAAGTTGTTGTCGAATCCAACCGACTAAATACAATGAACCTGTCACAATAAGGATATCGCCAGGTTTTGATTGTTGAATAAAAGCGGAAAGGATTGTCTCCTTGGAAGAATCCAAAGAAAAAATTATCTGCCCAAAGGTATTGAATTCCTCTGTGTTTGTCACTGAGTCATGTCCAGGAATAGGTGTCAACCAAATTTTAGAGGCTATTCCTGACAATATTTGAATATTTTCTGTGTATAATTTGGTTTTTAAGCTACCAAACAGAACATTAAATTTCCTTTCAGGAAACCTTTCCGATAATGCTTCTTTTAGGGCTTGAAAGGATTCTGGATTATGAGCGCCATCCAATAGGATGGTCCGGTTCTGGTAGGAGAGTCTTTCCATTCGACCAGGGAGAAAAGCATTTTTTAATCCTTCCCGAATTATTCTCTCGTCTACACAAAATCCTTTTTTAGTAAGGATTTCTGTAGCAGACAACGCAAGAGAAGCATTCTGTAGTTGGTGTTTTCCTAGTAATGAAACCTCTATACCAGTATAAGTAATACCTGAAAGATAAGAAAGAAGATTCATTTTTCCAGGTTCGAAACCACTTCCCTTTTCAAAGGAAATATCATAGTCAGCATAAATGGAGTAGTATTTACTATGGCGTCTGATAGCAGTTGCTTTAAGAATCTCTTCCACAGCAGGTAATTGCCAAGCTGATAGTACAGGTGTGTTTTGCCTAATAATACCGGCTTTCTCTCTCGCAATCTCTTCTACAGTAAAACCAAGACGATCGGTATGATCCCTGCCAATCAAAGTGATGATACTTAATATCGGATTCTGGATTGCATTGGTAGCATCTAAGCGACCTCCCAAGCCTGTCTCTATTATGGCTATATCCACTTGGTTCTCTCGGAAAACAAGCAATGCCAATACCGTCCAATATTCGAAGAAACTGATCTCTGTCAAGGAGATTCTCTGTAATGTCTCATCCAATATACGTGAAGTATTTTCTAAACTATCCCGATCTACCGGATCCAATTGAAGCGAAATTCTTTCATTGAGGAAGCATAAATGAGGGGACAGGAACATACCCACTTTATACTTCGCTTCTACCAGAATATTAGCTAAAAAAACACAGGTAGAACCTTTTCCTTTTGTACCAGCCACATGAATCCAACTAAAATCCGGATTTAACAGGTCGAGTTCACTAAGAATGACAGAGATTCTGTCCAGGTTTAACGGTGGAGAAAATCTTGGTAATAGCTCTATCTGTTCCAGTTTCATGAGAGTAGTGAGGTCAGCTCCGTAATTCTATCAAGGATCACTATTTCCTGATGTTTCATCTCACTTAACTGTTGCTGGTAACCGTCCACCAATTCACTGGGAGCATGAACTTTAAAATCCGGGTTATTCAACTTTTGTTCCATCTTCATGATCTCGGTTTTATTTTTCTCGAGTTTTAATTTCTTCATCTGTATCTCTTTTTGTAAATCAATATTAGCCTGGAGAGGTAAAAATACCTGGATCGTGGAGGAAGTCACTTGTTGTATTGACTTAGAAGCTCTTTCGTTGATAAAGCTGATAGCTTCGATTCTGGCTAATTTAATAATAGTATCCATCTCTTTTTCTAATAAAACCTTCTCGTTGGCATCCGAACACCATACCTTCATCGATAATCCATCCGGTGATGAAAGTGAAAACTCACTTTTCAAATTTCTGATCGACCGGATCACATTCTGAACAAGAGCGACCTTTTCCTGAATATCATTTTCCTTCTTGACGGTTTCTTCAGGAAATTTTGACATCATAATGCTTTTCCCGTTATTCTCAGAAAAAGAAAGCCAAATATGTTCTGTCACAAAAGGAATAAAGGGATGCAATATTTTTAGAATCTCCCCAAACACCTCTCTAAGTAATTCTTTGTTCGGTTGCAGCTTCGATACTTCCAGGTACCAATCGCAGAAATGATCCCAAAAAAATGAATATACTTCCTGAGCTGCTTCATTGAAACGATAATGATCAAAGCAGTTGCGAAGAGAATTGACTGTTTCATGGAATTTCTCTTGAATCCATTTATCCCAGATAGTTATCTCTGCCATAGATTTGTTTTCGAGAGAATCTTCCTGAATCAGATCTTTTATCAGTTTTGTAGCATTCCAGATTTTGTTTATAAAGTTACGGGAAGAGAGCATTTTGTTCTCATCAAAATGAATATCCTGCCCGGAAGAGCTGCTCTGTTGTGTTAATGTAAATCGTAATGCATCGGCTCCGTACTTTTCAATAATCACCGCCGGATCCACTACATTATTCAGGGATTTACTCATTTTTCTGCCCTGTTTATCCCGTATTAATCCATGATAATAGACCTTCTCGAAAGGAATCCGGTTCATAAAATGAAGCGAGGAAAATATCATGCGGGATACCCAGAAAAAAATAATATCGAAGGCGGTTACCAATAAAGAAGTGGGGAAATACCTTTTGATCTCATCATCTCTGTCAGGCCAACCCATCACAGCGAACGGCCAAAGCGCTGACCCAAACCAGGTATCGAGAACATCAGGATCTTGAGCAAACTCAGATTTTCCACAATCGGGGCAATCCTTCGGAGGTTGAATAGAGGCAATCATTTTTCCGCATGGACAATACCAGATAGGAATCTGCACTCCCCACCATATCTGTCTGGAGATACACCAATCCTGAATGTTTTCCATCCAATTTTTATATACTTTCACCCATCTGTCCGGGATAAACTCAATGTTACTCTCTAATACATAGGGAAGAGCTTTCGAGGCCAATGGGGGTGTTTTCAGATACCACTGATCAGAGATAATCGGCTCAATGGTCTTATTGCAACGGGAACAATGACCGACAGAGTGTTCGTATGGCTCAATCTTCTCGATAAGACCTTCTGCTTCTAAAGCTTCTACCACTTTTTTTCGAGCCTCGAAAACAGAGAGACCGGAGAAAGTTCCGGCATTTTCATTCATCTTTTTTCCTTTTTCGATGACTTCGATACTGGGAAGGTGATGACGAACACTGATCTCATAATCGACCGGATCATGTGCCGGTGTCACCTTAACGGCACCGGTACCAAATTCCCTATCGACGCCTTCATCCAGGATAATTGGAATCACTCTATGGAGGAGCGGGAGAAGGATATTTTTGCCATGAAACGGTCTATACCGTTCATCTTCCGGATGCACTACAACAGCGGTATCACCCAGCATTGTTTCCGGTCTTGTAGTAGCCACAACAATATATTGATCTGAATGCTCTAATGGGTACCGTATATAGACCAATTCTCCCTTTTCAGAGATGTTATCGACTTCGATATCTGAAATAGCGGTATCACACCGTGGGCAATAGTTAACGATTCGTTTTCCTTTATAGATAAGTCCTTCATGATAATACTGAATAAAGGCAGTTTGGATTGCCTTTTCATAGGCTTCATCTTTTGTAAATCTGATTTTGTCCCAGTCAGCAGATGCCCCTAACAACTTCATCTGTTCAATGATACGGTTACCGTATTTTTGTTTCCATTCCCAGACTTTTTCGATGAATTTTTCCCTACCCAGGTCTTCTCGTTTTAAACCTTGTTTTTCCAACTCTCTTTCGACTACGTTATAAGTAGCGATCCCTGCCTGGTCGGTGCCGGGAAACCAACAGACATCATACCCATCCATTTTTTTATACCGGGCAATAATATCAGGGAGCGTCAGATCCATTGCATGACCTAAGTGCAAAACTCCGGTTATATTGGGGGGCGGCATCACCATCGAAAATACTTTATTTTCCTGAGAAGGCTTACTGGAAAAACAATGATTCTCTTCCCAAAACTTGTAAATTCCAGATTCTATCTCTTTTGATTCATAAGGCGCTTTCTTATCAGTTTCCATTTTGTTTACCCTTTCTCATTACAAATCTGTATTTAGGCATGAAGAAGATTTCTGATACTGTGTATTGCGATAGCGCCATCTGAAGTTGCCGTTACTATCTGTCTAAGCGCTTTCGACTGGATATCACCAACCGCATAAACTCTCGATTGACTCGTTTTCATCTCTGCGTCTGTTTTTATAAAACCCTGATCATCCAAAACCAGAGGAAATAAAATAAAATCAGTCTTTGGTATATAACCGGAAAAAACAAATACGCCATTCACATCCAAAGTTTCTTGCCGGTTGGTTTGTTTATTCTGTATGGTGATCGATTGAACAAACTGATCTCCTTGAATAGAAACCGGTAAGTATCCTTTGTATAACTGAATAGAGGGATTCTCTTCCAACGCTTTGACTAACGAAGGCACTCCCCTGAACTCCTCTCGGCGATGAATTAAATAAATTTTTGAAGCAAACTCGGAAAGGTAGTTCGTTTCCGCTAAAGCAGAATCACCACCGCCTACCACTGCTATCGTTTTATTTTTAAAGAAAGGAGCATCACACGTAGCACAAGTGGAAACGCCTTTACCAATAAACGCTTCCTCTCCGGGGATTCCCAGTTTTTTGTCTACCGTTCCTGTAGCAATGACAATAGTTTTACTTTGATACGTATCGCCTTTGCTGGTGGTGACTTCATAACCATTCTGAATTTCGGTTATTTTTTCACATAAACCATGAATTGGTTGAATATCCAGAACATGAAGATGTTGATCAAATACCTCAGCTAAAGAAGATCCTTTTATTCCATCTGGATAACCGATGAAATTCTCAATCCAATGGGGATAATTGACTTTTCCCCCAACAATCGATTCTTTCTCCAGTATCTCGAAGGTAAGGTTGTATCGTTTGGCATATACAGCCGCAGTAATCCCTGCTGGTCCTGCGCCAATAATAAAGGTATCCAGCATCATTCTTCCTCCTGTGAAAGTAATGGAATCTCATATTTCGCAAATTTATTAAGTGAGACAGTATAGCTGACTAAACCTTCCCATCGGTTACCTTTTGCATCAATGATGGATACTCTCCAGAATGTATTCTCCGGCTGTTCTGTCGGAACTAAAGATAAAGACTGGATGATTGCTTTTTCACCAAATTCAGTTTTCAACCAATCCTTAGTCTGCATCAAAAGAACATCCTGTTTTTGAATACAAGATGTCAGCAATAATAATAAACAGCAACTAACTAGTTTAACTTTTGTTATTTGGTTTCGACATCCCATTTTATTCTTGCATTTCCGGTTACAAAGTATAGGGTTTTGGCGTCCGATGGAATTAAACCAATTAACCGTATAGTGGAATACTGGTTTCGATTCATTTTAGACGAATAAGCTATTGGAAGAATCGTATCGGATAAAATCGGATCAAATTCAAGCTTAGTCTTGTTCTCGTCTTCAAGCCAGTATAATAAGGGGTCAAAAATAAGCTGTTTTGTTGTAACGGGCTTATAGGAGAAATTCACTATCACGAATATTTTTTCGGTATCTTTCGGGAATACTTTTCCATTTTGAACATCGATTAAATACCTTGAATTTGTCGCTATTTTTTCACTGCTTTTTTCAACAATATAGCCGTTTTGATAAGTAGGACTATCCACTCCGTCAATAATGGTATCTACAGTGGAGCCATCCTCTTTCACCTTAATAATACGATAGTTTTTCTCTCCTTTTTGGTAGTAAACAAAAGGAAATTCTTGGACTGATTCCACAGAAACCGGTATCTGGTAAAAGGGAAGGGCAATCATGCTCTGTACCACTATCTCCGTTTTATTGGGTAAAGTGACAGATTCTCCCATATTGTACTCTTTCACCACGACTTCGCTTGTTTTTTTGCAACCAGACAATAAAGGCATTAGTAGTAGAAAAACCAATAAAAACAAAACCACATCGTTTCTTTTCATATTACCCTTCTTTTTCCCTATGGGTCAGATAGGGGATAAAATTTAGAATCCGGTATTTTTCAGATTATCTGCATCGTTTAGATGAATCTGCTCGTTTTTTTCGTCAATATAGCTTTTCCCTTTTTCGATAATCGTATTCGTTTCTTTTTTGATTCGATCAGCCAGTTTATTCAACTGTTCCTGAAGATCCTCGACCGTATTCTGTACTTTTTTTCTGGTTTCTTCACCGGTTTGGGGAGCTAATAATAAACCGGCTATCGCTCCAATAAAAATCCCAAGTAGCAATCCGGATCCAAATTTTCCGGAATTTGAATTGTCCATTTTATTTATTTCCTCCTTTAAATTTTTTGACTAATTGCATTACTTCAAAGGCAACAGCGAAAATACTTCCAAAGGTATAGGCGAATTTCGAGAACGATGATGCTTTTTCGGATTCTTTCCTCTCAGGAAGACGGTATGATTGGAGTAACTGAGAGGTAGAATCACCGATTAATTTCGTTTTATCATTCAGTGTGGACACCATGGTGTTTAAATTTTTTGTAAATAAATTCATTTTTTTTAACAGAAGGATCCCAAATATAATCGTAATGATCAACCATATGAAAATAGCAAAAGCGATCACAATAATCGAAATTGAAACAGACAGGGCGATAGATTTTGGAATCAAGTACTGTTCAATATTGCCTGTCATTTTCTCACCCCACTTTTTTTATATAATAATGAATGTTTGTTCTCATTGTACCTTAAATCATTGAAAAAAAAACTCTTTTACTATACCAAAAATAGGTTTATTTCTCATCTTGAAAGAAATACCTAAAGATTTAAAATAGTAAGCGTTGAGATTTGTTAGTAAATGGAGGAGCATATGGTAAGAAGAAGTGTTTCTATTGTATTGGCTTGTTTGCTTATGACAGCCAGTTCATTATTCTTTCTCCCTGTGCAAGATGCAAAAGCTCTGGATATTTTCCCTTTTGTCATTTTAGCAACAGGCAATGTTCGCGGACAGCTTGATCCTATCTCCAGTGGTCCAAACCAGGGAGAGGGCGGAATGACAAAAGCTGCCACAGTCATTAATGAAATCCGCAAGGATATCACCAGCAAAGAAGGCTATCATATGCTTGTTGATGCTGGTAACACCATTGTGGGTTCCAGTCTGTCAAACTTTTTTACAAAAAAACCTTTATCCGGAAAAGCACATCCCATGATAGAGGTGATGAATACATTACAATATGATGCAGCCGGATGGAGCTCGATTGACTTTTCTCTCCCTGCACAGCTACGGGATGCAAGAAAACGAGAGAGCAAATTTACATGGGTATCCACGAATGCCATGCTTGGATCCAGCTTATATGCTGCAGATCATAGAATGTTAGTGTTTGATGTGCCAAACTCTGCCCATGTTTTAAAAATAGCGGTTATTTCTTTACCAGATCCTACAAAAACATTATCCATTCCTTCTGACAGCATCAAAGGGATGGAATTTTACGACCCAATCGAAGAAGTGATGAAAGCCAGTGATCAGTTAAAAGACCTGGAACGAGCAGACTTCATCGTTTTACTGACAGATATGGAGTGGGAAAGAGATCCCGCGAAACAAAAACAATCTTATTTATACCAATTACTGGAAAGATCGCGTATCGATGTTTGCATTCCTGCCTCTGATGAACCAATTGCAGGCGAACAGATCCTCTACCCGGATACCGAGTATTTTACAGCACATGATGTGTTGGTTTCCTCACCCGGTAGATATGGCTTAGGCGTTTCCAGGGTTGAGTTGGTTCTTGAAAAATGTAAATGCCCTGTAAAACCATATGAAGTCATGAAGAAAGAAAACGGAGCCAGAAATATCACCGGAAAGGTGGTAAAAATCGGTAAAACCATCAAAGAAGACCCCACCATAAAACAAGTGGTGGATACATACAAACAAACTGCCGACAACACATTTAATGATGTGGTGGGAACCGCCAGTCAGACTATTTCTTCTTCCGGTGGAACATACAGACAAACAAGCTTAGCCAACCTAGTTTTATCCACGATGAAAGAAACCGCCAAATCTGATATTGCTATCATAAAGCCTTCTGAAATCATGCACAACCTCAATAAAGGTCCTCTGACATACGGTGATATCTATTCTCTGATTTCAGCGGATGATATGATCTATTCCATCTCTTTAACCGGTAAACAGATTAAAGCAATGCTGGAAGAGAGCGCAGATTATTTCCAAAAAGGATTGACAAGTTTTGGATTAAATACATTGAATATGTCCTACTCCATGAATTTAACATTACCGGTAAACAACCGTGTAAAAGACTTGAAAATCAATGGCAAACCTTTTGTTGCAGGCACTACTTACAAAGTAGCAGTCGTTGCCTCCAATTTAGCCAGTTCCGGAAGACTATCCACTTTATCGAATATTAAGATCCAGACAAACACCAGAAAAACACTTCGGGATGCCTTGATCGATAAACTAAAAAAAGACAAGACGATCCAGCCTAACACAACTGCCAATTGGACTTTAGTTCCTGATTTTCTGGATCATTGGGCCTTAGAATCCATTCAATTCCTGCAGACGAAGAAAGTGATTGCAGGATACTCTGACGGGCGTTTTTTACCCGATAAAACCATTACCCGCGCAGAATATACCAAAATTGCCACCAGTGCTTACGGCATAACAGAAGCAAAACCAGCTACTCCAAGCTTTACGGATGTACTCAAAAAAGATTGGTTTTATGGTTTTGTTGAAGCAGCCAAACAAAAAGGGATGATCCCGTTTGCTGATTCTAATTTCTTCTTCCCGAATAAACAGATAACCCGTGAAGAAGCGATGATTGAATTAGTTGTTGCGTTGCGTAATGACCCTAATCCACCCGCTCTCACTGATGAAATGACCAACCAGTTTAAGCAAAGCGTCAAGGATATAGACCAAATCTCTTCCTTAGCCTTACCTTACATGATTTATGCTTCCAACGAGGGTTTAATTAAGGGATATGCAGATGGCACCATTAAACCTAAAAATCCAATTTCCAGAGCCGAAACCGCAACAATCATTTTCAGAGCTCATTACCCTACCGTCTTTGTCAATGCCACCGGCAATGTAGAAAGTAAAATCGATACCACTGCCAAAGATCCTATTGAAGACAGGCCGATTGGCGGATTAGCCAGCGTGGCTTCCTATATCAATCAATTCAAAAAAACCTACGCCAACCAAATCACCATTGATGCCGGCAACTATGTAATGGGTTCCTCAGTCTCTTTCCTTTCCAATGGAGAGGCGATTGGTGATATCTACCAAAAAATTGGATATCAATTCCTTAATATCTCTGATGAAGATTTTTTCTATGGTATCCCTGTGCTTGAAAACGTCGAAAAACGGGGACAATTAGCCATTCTGAATAATGATATTGTCTACAAATCTGACTCCAAGTCTCTGTTTACACCTTATAAAACGGTGATGATGGCAGGTCTGGAAGTTGGCATTACCGGTAATGCTGGTTTTTCCATTGAAAAACCTCATTTACACGATAACGTCAACTCCTTGATACAGATTAACGATAGTATCAAATCCACCAACGATGTGCTGGCTAAAATGAAACAGGAAAATTTACCGATTCAAATTGTGATTACCGGTATCGAGGGCTATGTGAATATGGCCGGCGAATTATCCAGTTCTCTGGCAACCTATATTGATGGTTTAAATCCAAAGCCTTCTTTGGTGATTGCCCTGGATAGGTCATTCGGATTTTCGACTGTTTATAAAAACGTACCCGTGATCGCACCGGGCACGTATGGTAATTCTATCGGAACTGCAAAAATTATTATAGATGCCGTTACAAAGAAAATTGAAAAAGTAGATCTGAAAAACCAGTATTCCTATGCAGATGAATTGACCCCCTCCGCTGAAATCAATACCATGTATAACAATTATGAGACAACCTTTAATCAGGATCTGGATAAAGTCATCGCTACCAGCAAAAATGGACTGAAAACTTTTACCGGTGGGGAATCGCCATTAGGCAACCTGATTACCGACATTATGCGTGAAACCTTTAATAATGTTCAAATAGCTATGATTACTCCTAATTTGTTATTAGGCGATTTGCCTCAGGGCAACATTACCAACCGTAATGTGTTTAATATGCTACCAAAAGATGAGCATTTAGTACTACTTGAAATGAAAGGCAGTGATGTGATCAAAGTATTTGAACACGGTGCTACTTTTAATTATGGTATGATCCAGATTTCCGGTGCAAAATTTAAATACGATAATTATCGATTTTTGTATGACCGGGTAGTGGAATCCTTTACCTATAAAGGCACCGATTTATCTGATACAGAACCTATTGAATATGAGAAAATATACAGGGTGTTAACTACAGAATCACTTAGAAGAGGTTTAGATAATTATGAAGCCTTTGCCAGCGGAACAGTGAATTCTTATCATCCTATTTCTCTCAGAACAGTGGTTATCCAGTATCTAGAGAAATTGTATAAAGAAGGAAAGCCGGTGGACCGTGAAGTAGAAGGTAGAATTGAACTCGTTTATACTGGTTAATATAAAGACACAAGAAAATGAACTTAATAGCAAAGCACTTATTTGTTTTGATGAAGTTTTGATGAAGTTTTGATGAAAGGGGAATGTGAATGTCTAATAAAAGTAGTTTGACTTTCTTTTTAATCGCCGGTTTAGTATTATTATCTCTCTCCAACCTGAATTGTGGCAAGGGTGGCAATACCGGGTCAAAAAAACCGGAGAATCAGACCGCAGAGATTGTTGAATCCCGTTATTCAGAGTTAAAGCCTGCCTTAGATGGAATG
>JAQVYZ010000130.1 GCA_028708485.1 Caldisericia bacterium
GGAGCATTTTTTTGAGCAACACCTCTCCAAAAAAAATGATGCCGATGAGGATCCTTATGAAGAGCTATGGAAAGCATTTTTTAAAGCAGTCACCATCGAATCCCGTAAGAACCTGAAATGCGAACAACAACACCTGCCCAAGAAGTATTGGAAATACCTGACAGAGAAAAA
Source organism: Caldisericia bacterium (assembly GCA_028708485.1). Classification (GTDB taxonomy): domain Bacteria; phylum Caldisericota; class Caldisericia; order UBA6126; family UBA6126; genus UBA6126. The sequence goes on from JAQVYZ010000130.1 coordinate 172, forward strand.
CCTAATCCTGGACGCCCATAAAGCAGGATAAAATATTTTTTGGGACAGGGGACAGTCCCCTGTCCCAAAAAATTGGTAACCTATTCAGGGACAGAATCAATTTTTGGATCAAAAGCTCACTTTATTCCGATATTTTAAAAATAACCTTGTATTTTTACATTACATTTGTAATAATAACCCAATAAAATTACATAATAACAATAGGAACTTTGATGCAAAGGGACATCTCCCGAGTATCAAAAGATCATGAGTCTTATTTTCATGCCCCTTTATACATTGTTTGTGTAAATCATCAATCTGCGTTTCCCCGTCAGAACGCTCTATTGTTTTATCTTTCTTCGAAGAAAGATATTTTTACTCAAACTATCGATTCTTGGATGAAACCAATTCACGATTGTTTTTACTTTGAAATTCACGGGTAAAAGCTTTCTCGATTTCTGATTGAAGGGTAACAGGGGCAACGCTGTCATCATTATTTTTATCACTAATATTTTCCATAATATAACAGTGGTAAACAAATTTCGTGCTGTGATTAATATTATTAACAGCTGATAAGATAGCTGTTCTATATTTTTGGATATACCTAATAAAAAAGTTATTTGTATTAAAGACTACTAAGGGAAAATACTCATCCAAGAATTGGTTTTCATCCTTGGAAGGAGTTAATACAAAAGAATTGGAGTTCTTTTTCAGTCCATAAAAATATTGAATTACTGCTACAGGGAATTTGAATTCTGTACTACTCTCGGGTTGGTCTTTTAGAAACAGAATGTCGTAGGTGGGTATCTCCGGATGGCAGTTCTTGACTCGAATCACTTGAAAACTACCTCGATCGAAACACCTATAATCAAAATGTTCCCTGACCAATATCGATTTAATGTTGTTTTGCCGGTCAGCAAAGATGTTCCATTGAAAGGTTGCAGTATTGTTCGATCCAAACTGCGAAATAAGGATAAAAATCACTAAGAAGACAGAAACAGTGGTTTGAGCCATTACCCACCATCTCAATTTATCAAAGGGAGATTTGCGTATTTTGGTGTATTCTTCAGCCAACAGACCTTGCTCTCCCATGATATCTAACGCTTGGTTAAAAGCACTTCTGTCGCTAATATCCCTCTGATTTTGTATAGATTCCATTTTATCGACCAGATAGGTTTCAATCTCATTGATCTCATCGGTAGTTAGTAGTTTTTTCTTCTCTATCCATTTTCTCCATCGTTTCATATATCTATTGTTGGCTGGCATGATGTATCCTCCATAATTTTGACAAAGTTTGGTTCACAAATTCCCATTCTGTTTTTTCAGTTTCAAGAGCCTTTGTTCCAATATTAGTAATATGATAGTACTTGCGTTTTTTGCCTGAAAGAGTCTCCGTCCAATAAGATTTCAGCAATTGGTCTTTCTCCATTTTGTGAAGCATTGGGTAGAGCATACCCTCTTTCCATTCCCAGAATCCTTCGGTAAAGGTTTTGAGCGATTCTAAAATTTGGTAGCCATAGTTATCTTCTATACTGAGGATAGAAAGGATAATCATCTTGGAAGAAGCTGCCACTAACTCTCTATTTATATTTCCTATGACTCACCTCCTTATATTATCTTACCTAGTTTACCTATGTATGTCAATTATTGTAACTCCCTCTCTGGATTGATTTTGGAAAAAAGGGGATTATCCTACAGTAAGAAAGTAGGAATATCATAGGACAAAGAAATGTTCAAAGTTGGGAAATTTTACGGTTAAAGGTCGAGGTGAGAAGTTTTACGACGAAGCTATCCCGAGAGTAAGGGCTTATATTCTGTCTGATAACTCTAATATCAGAGTATCCTTGTCGATCCCAACATGACTACAAACCTCGTTCAAAATCGAGTTTAATGTTCCAACTTTCAAAGGATCATGAAGAGGAATTGTAATATTATGTGTACCCTTTTTTGTGGTTGTTAATCGAACATGACTACCTGATTGCCTGGTGGATTGATAACCATGTTTAGCAAAAACTTTAATAAGATCTTGACCAGTTATATCTCTTGGCAGTCTCAAACTGCTACTACCTCATCTTTAACAAAATGCAAACGTATAGTTTTTGGCTTATCTTCTGGATTAAAATGACAATTAACAGCATCTAATACCATTTGTTTCAATAATTCCATTGTTTCTGCTTGTGTAAATATAGAATAACCAAGAGCTTTAGCTTCAAATCCTCCCTCAATAGATTCCTCAACCATAAAAATAATTTCGTTTTTCATATCCTACATCCCTATCATTTGCTTAAAATATCTATCTTTTATCCTTATATGATAGCACATTCATGTAAATTTAACCTCATAAAGAAGGTCGGAAATCTAAATAAGCAGAAGAAGGAAAAAAGACTAATCCTTGCCTAATCTTTTCAGATGGATATACTTTATATATCCGTTAAGAAAAAAGGGGGGACCATGCTGACAAAGATAAAAAAATGGGGAAACAGTCAGGGAGTTCGAATACCTAAAGCATTTCTTGATAATTTAAAGATAACCGAGGAGGATGAAGTTGAAATTGTATCCGATCAGGAAAAGATAGTGATTCAAAAAGTGAGTAAACCAGAACACCTAAGCCTGAAAGAACGATTGGAGCAATTTTACAATCAACCCATAGAAGAAGTGCTTTCGAATAAAAAAGAGCCATCAGAGGAAGTGGATTGGGGAAAACCGATGGGTAAAGAAGTATGGTGAAGCAGGGGGACATTTTTTTTCTTGATTTTGATTCAGGTGCAGGCCATGAGCAAAAAGGAAGAAGACCCGCCATTGTAGTTAGCAATCACCTATTTAATCAGTTTAGTGACCTTGCTATGGTTTGCCCTATTACCAATACAGACAAAAATCATCCTCTCCATATAAAGCTGGAAGAAAGCTTAAAAACAAAAGGCGTAATATTGTGCGATCAGGCAAGAATTATGGATATTTCCGCCAGAAATGCTACCTTTGTGGAAAGAGTTCCCTTGGAATTGCTGGAAAGGCTATCGGAAATGATCTCTGGATTTATTGAAGTAATCAAATGAGTCCGAAGCCTCTTTTCATTTTATTTCCACGCCGATCTATCTTACAATAAAGGCAAATGGAAGGAACCCCCAAAAAACCTGATTTGCATATTTTATGATTTCTTATAAAATCTTCCTGTTATATTTGCATATTATGAGTTGATAAAGATAAGCGAAGGAGTTTTGAATGGCAGTAAGGAAGCGTTCCGGAATTGAAGAAGCAAGAAAATCAATTGCGCGCAGAGAGCAAAATAGGTTCTATAAATCATTGATGAAAACATCTATCAAAAAAGCGGTCACCAGCGTGGGACAGCCTGAACATCAGGAAATGCTCAATGAAGCAATCAGCCGAATTGATAAGGCTGCCAAGAGAAACGTCATTGATAAAAACAACGCTGCGAATAAGAAATCCAAATTAATGCGAAAGCTGAACAAACTGTCAGCAGCTGCATAAGTTAATTTTAGATCTTAATGACCGGGGGTGGTTTGCTCCCGGTTTTTTTTATGGTGAAATTTCAGAAGCGGATTCATTCTGCAAATGGCGTGTAATTCTAATCATAAAAGCAATCGCCAGGATCATCGTGATAAAATCAGCGACAGGCTGAGACCAAATAATGCCTGGGTAGTGGGCGATTTTTGACAGGATGAGCAAAGCTGGTACATAAAACAACAATTGTCTGGAGAGGGCTAATAACATCGCCGGAACCGCTTTCCCAATCGCTTGGAAGAGATTGGTGAAGACAATTTGCGCGCCTAAAAACGGGAATACGACAAAGGAAACTCTGAGTGCATAGGTCCCCATCTCGATAATCTTGGCATCATCTGTAAAAATCCGAAGTACCCACTGCGGTACTATCCAATTCAGTAACGCAACTGATGTGGTCATGATAAGAGCTACCAGAGAGGCTTTTTTGATCGCTTCAAATAACCGGTCAAATTTTCTGGCACCGAAATTGTACCCGGCGATAG
>JAQVYZ010000131.1 GCA_028708485.1 Caldisericia bacterium
AACTGATCCCCGGGCGCTTGTACGATCGGTCTTGATTGTTCGGTTTTAATGTCATAGACCCAGATATCAAGGTCCCCTGACCGGTCATCCGCAAAAAAGATTTTCTCCCCGACAAAGACCATATAGTATTTATAGGATTTTTCATCGTTGAGTGTTTTTAAGCCAGTTGCCTTATTCCAGCGTAACATTTTCGTAAAATTTGCCTCTTCAACATCCCAGTTAGCGTCGTAGAAATAAATCAACGGATCCTTCTGTGTTCCTTGAATCTCCACTGTGTAGATCTGGTTATAGCGTATTTTGCTTTCGTATATTGTTTGCCAATCTGAATCGCTTTCCATTGTTCTGATCTTGAGAATGTCATGTATATTCCGCCCTTCTTCATTCATTTCAATGATCCGAAACACGGCAGCGATCATGCCATTTTTTATCTTTGCGAATAAAAAATCACGACCTTGATACAGAACGGTCGTTTTTTTGCTTTGACTGTTCCAATAGTATAGGGTAAAGACTGGTATTTCGTCTTTATCCTCTTTGCTTTCCTTCCATAATACATCATTCGAGCTTATATCCACAATTTCAGCATCTTTAGCTTTATCTGCTATGAAAAATGGATCCAATCGGCAAGTGATTGAACTTTTTCCCTGAAGGATGCCAGTATCGAAGGTGTTAGCAATCCACACGGTCATCAGAATAGCAATCACCTGAAGTTGTTTTTTTAGCATCTCATCCAGCTCCTGTACTATAAATACCTTCATGATAAGAACGAATCCTGCTCATGTCAATGTCAGCTGGGACATATCTTCGGACAAATGGGACTCCCCCCCTTATATTATTTTGTCAAATTACAGGATTATGTTCCTCCAATTTGTATAAATTACAGGAATTTGTATACTGTTCTTAAGATGATAACCAGGTACTTGGAAAAACAAATGATGGAAGCCCTGCAATCCGATCTTTACCCTGCTGTAATGTTATATGGAGCCAGGCAGGTAGGTAAAACTACTTTGATTCGTCATCTGATTGATCAAATAGATCTCAAGGCAAGGTTTTTTGCCTGTGATGACCCAGCAGTAAATGATCTTTTCGAGGAAATCAGCGTTGAAAGATTAAAAAGAATTGTGGGCGATCACTCGCTTCTCATATTTGATGAAGCTCAAAAAATCAATCATATCGGTTTAATACTGAAATTAATCATTGACTATATTCCCGGAAAAAAATTATTAGTCAGCGGTTCATCCAGCTTCGAACTAGCTAATCAACTCAGTGAACCGTTAACGGGTCGGAAGAAAAGTTTTTTGATGCACCCTATCGCATTGTTGGAGCTGTACCGACCTGATCAATTGGTAGAAATAAAAAGCAATCTGTCCCATTATTTGCGCTTTGGTTTATACCCTAAAACGTTTCAATTTACAGAAGAGAATGATCTGCAAAACTATCTAATCGAACTCACTGGAGATTATTTATACAAGGATATTCTGGAGCTAAAACAGGTTCGCAATAATGAACAGATGAGGCGTCTGTTGACTGCTCTTGCGCTGCAGATTGGTCAAGAAGTCTCTTACAGTGAGTTAGCAAATTTGGTGGGAATTGACCAAAAAACAGTCATACGCTATGTTGATCTACTGGAAAAGAGTTATATCGTCTATCGACTCCCTGCATTTAATCGCAATCAACGCAACGAAATCATGAAAAGCCGAAAAATCTTTTTTTACGATCTGGGCATTCGCAATGCTTTAGTAAGGAATTTCAATGAGATTAAATACCGGGACGACATAGGGAAGCTTTGGGAAAATTTTATGATTATGGAGCGAATCAAACGTGATCAATCGCTTCAAATCCAGAAGAACTATTATTTTTGGCGCACGTATGAGCAGCAAGAAATTGATTTGATTGAAGAATACGGGGGAGCATTAAAAGGATATGAGCTGAAAGTGAAAAGAGGAAAAACAAAATTCAAACAATTTTCAGCAACCTACCCCGGAAGTACAGTCGATCTAATCACTCAAGACAATTTTGAGACCTTTATATTTTGATTTGTATTTTTTTATGGATGATCAATCGTAATGAAGCCACATCATGATGATGTTCACGAGTTTTTTCGCTTTATCGAGTCGGTACACCAATCGGTGTTGATGGTTGATTCTACGTGAATACGCACCCTTTAAATCACCTTGGAGTTGTTTTACAGGTGGTGGCTCATGAAATGGATCCTTTTCTATTAAATTAAGCAGACCGATTACTTTTTCTTTATATTCGCTTTGTAGAACCAACTTCCAATCGATCTTGGCTCTATTGGAAAATATTACGCGCCATTTCGCCAATTCAACTCAGTTCCTTCTTCAATAGGTTTGCTTAGTTCCTTTAGTATGGTTTCACGGGCATCTCGGTGGGAGAGCAAATAAATCGTTTCCTTCATGTCTTCCCAGCTTTTTTGACTTATAATGACTGCGGTTTCGTCAGAGTTTTTGTTGGTAATCATGATTGGTTCATTCATCTGTACTACGTTCTTAATAACTTTATATAGATTTTTTCTTAGATCTGTAATCGATAAAATGCTCATCTATTCACCTCGATACTACTGTAACACCTCTTTAAGCGTACGTCAATAGTACTCTCACTCATTTTTTTGGAGGAATCGGAGGGAAAGTTCCTTTGATCCATTATTTCCTGACGGCGTTGAGGTCGGCGATATCCTTCTTTAATCAACTCCACCGATTGACGCCAGAAGTCGGGTTTGGTGGCATAGAATTAAGTATAAGTTACGAAAGATCAGGTTTTAGGGTGTTTGCAGTAACCAGTCCAATGCGTTGACCTGCATGATTCCGTTGTGGGATGTTATAGGGGTGAAATCCATCGTCAATAAGTATTTCGGATTATGATCCCTAATGGCATCCAGCGGAGCCAACTCACGGGATAGTTTTTTCCCATCGGAATCAATCACGGTGTACGCCACCTGGTAATACTCTTCTCCCTTCTCTCCTATAGTGATAAAATCGACTTCAGTTTGATTCACCTTTCCAATATACACCTCGTATCCACGCCGAAGCAGTTCCAGGTACACCACATTCTCCAAAATATGCCCTAAATCGGCTTTTTTACTCCCCAGAAGGTAATAGCGAAGCCCAATATCAACCAGGTAATATTTTGCTAAGGTGACCAGATGTTGTTTGCCTTTCACATCATATCTGCTTGCTTTATACAAAACAAAACTCTCCAATAATGCAGACAAATAAGATTCAACTGTATGGGCAGAGATTTTCCTTCCGGCTGAAGTCATGGTATTGGCTATATTCGTAGAGGAAACTTTATTACCAATGTTGTCGAACATAAATCGAATCACGCTATCCAGTATTCCCACGTCTGATATACGACCACGGGCCATAATATCCTTCAGCACAATGGAGGAATAAATCCCTTCCAAATAAGCACGAATATCCCTTCGACGGGTAAGCTGTAAGGTATAAGGGAAGGAACTAAATTGAATATAGTTTTGATACTTAATGATTAGGTCCGTCTGGTCAGGCATGGCAGACATATATTCACGAAATGAGAGTGGCAGCATCTTAATTTCCACATACCGTCCGGATAATAAGGTGGCCAATTCACCGGAAAGAAGGCAAGCATTGGAGCCGGTTATATATACATCACAGTTTTTCTTGATGAATAAGCCATCGATTGCTTTCTGGAATTGCATGACCTGCTGGACTTCATCGATCAATATATAGTTTATTTTGTCCGGTAGCAGTTTTTTCTGAATCCATTCATATAGCTGTAAGTAATCTTTCATATCATGATATTGCGGATCTTCAAGATTTACACGAATGATTTGGTCTTTCCCCACGCCATTGGCTAGTAGCCAATCGCAAAACAAGTCGAATAGAGTTGATTTACCGCAACGTCGTATGCCGGTGACTACTTTTATCAGCTGTTTATCACGAAAATGAATCAATTGGTTGATATAATTCGGTCGGTCGATCATTTTCATTTTATACCCCTCTTCTGTGTCTGATATTCGCTTATCCTATTATACAGAAAGAATATAGTTTGTGAAGTCTATTGCATAAAGTCTGTATATTTTATAAGTTTATGCATTATAATGCTGAAAAAAGTGAATCAAAAGAACCGTCCCTTTGATC
>JAQVYZ010000132.1 GCA_028708485.1 Caldisericia bacterium
AACAGGTTGTATTCTGTGCTGCATCCGGTGTATCAGAGACTGAATAATAAGGTAATAATTCGATAGAGCGGAAGTGGGGTGTCCAGGCAGCCCAATTCCCCATTTTTGGTTGATCTGCCCGATCATAGTTGGTTTTCCAGGTTTGACTGCGATACCGTGAGCGATCACTTTACCCATTGATTGTAAAATTTCGTACATATAATCGCTTGCACCGAGTGAAGATCCTCCGGATAACAGAATTAAATCACCTTGCTCGATCATTTTCTGAAGGGTAGTCTTAATCTGAGATTGGTTATCCGGGATCACTCCGAAGGACTTCACCTCACATCCTTCATTCTCACAAGCGCTTTGAATGGTAAAACGGTTGATATCAAATATCTTTCCTGGTTCGAGAACCTCTCCGGGATCTAATAACTCGTTACCGGTAGAAGCAATGCAGATGATCGGTTTTTTGACTACTTTAACTTCCTGAAGACCTAAGGCGGACAAAACACCAATTTTGGCGGGATTGATGTGCGTCCCTTTGTATAAAACCACTTCTCCCTGTCGGATGTCCGATCCGATTGTAATCACGTTCTCTCCGGGTGAAACCGGTTTCGAAATCCATATCTCATCAGGGTTTTTGCTCTCACAGTATTCAACCATGACGACTGCATCAGCTCCATCAGGAATGGGGGCGCCGGTAGAGATTTCAATCGCCTCTCCCGGTTGGAGAGCATGAGAAGAAAAGTTTCCCGGTGTAATATGATCCACAGTATGTAGACTGATTCTTTTCGTCGGAGAAGCATGGTAACTGTCTTCAGCACGAACAGCGTATCCGTCCATCGCTGATTTGGCGAAGGAGGGTACCGCAATGCTAGCTTGTATATCCTCGGCTAAAATCCGTTGACAGCTTTCCAGAACAGACTGGGATTCAACGTGTAACGGGAAGCTGAATTGTTGAATGATTTCCATCAATTCATGAAGGGAGATCAATTTCTTGAAGCATTCTTTATTCATTATTATGTTTTACCTTATAATCAACCTGAATTTGGTGGATAAAGGTGTGCGGGTATTGTCCGTGTTCATCTTTTTCCAGGTATTTTACCATATCCCATAAGGTGAGCAGTGCAATACTGACTCCCGTTAGGGCTTCCATCTCAACACCTGTCTGCCCATAAGCAGCAACAGACACAACCACCTTAATCCCGCTAGGGAGTATTTCATAATTTACTTCAATGCTTTGGACCAGAATTTGGTGACAATGAGGAATTAAATTCGGAGTATTCTTGATGGCTTGAATCGCAGCAATTTCTGCTACCATCAAGGCATCGCCTTTTTTTATTTCCTTCCGCTTAATCAACTCCATAGTATGTTCACTAAGCTCTATCCAACCACTTGCCTGGGATTCACGGTATATCGTTTTCTTATCTGAGATATCAATCATTGCCATGTTCGAACCGCCTTTTTATACTGATAGCTTTTTTTATTGAATCAATACCGGTATAGGGAATCAAATTGTCATTTCTCCGTAAACAGGGTTTCACAAAACCGTCTGATGTAATCCTTATTTTCAAGCATTTTTCACAGAAGTCATGTTTTGAGGGACCGACAGCCTCCACAATCGCGCCTTTAATGGTGTATTGCCTTCTGGATTGAAGATCCCGAATGATAATATGCTCTGCTAGTTTGGTTAATTCTTCCTCAATGGGTTTGATGGGAAGAAAGTACTGGTCCAAAGTGGGATCTCCATTGGGAATTAACTCGATCAATTGAAGGATAAAACCATATTCTCTAGCATAACGAATCATGAAAGGAATCTCTTGGTCATTAATCCCTTTCAGAAGAACCATGTTCAGTTTAATCGGGCATAAACCAGCCCGATTGGCAGCCTGGATGCCCGGGAAGATCTGGTCAAAACGTTTCGACAGAACAGGTGAGAGAATGGTGTCACATCCGATATTCACCCTGGTAAGACCTGCTTTTTTTAAGTCAACCGCCAAGTCTTTCAGCAGCAAACCATTGGTGGTCATACTGATTTCTTTGATACTGGGTATTGCAGCAAACGCCTCAATGATGGAGAGAATATCCATTCTCAGCAATGGTTCGCCACCGGTTATTTTCACGTATTGGATACCAATCTGGCCGATATCCTGCGCAATGGAACGGATCGTCTCTAAACTGATCTCTCGGTTGGTAGCCTCTTGTCCTTCATGATGACAATAAAAACAATCCATATTGCAGGATTGAGTCACTGATATCCTGAGATGGCTAACCATAGGATTGTGTGTAATCTGCATCTAATATTTATTCCTATTCTGTCTAGTTTTTAGGGAGTTTTTTCGGGAATGTGCAGAGGCTCCTCTTCCTCTTCTGGATCTGTAATGGTAATGGATATTTCTTGAACAATGGCGTCTTTCACTTTCAGTGAATTCACCATCGACATAATCACGTTTTGCATAAAGGATTTGATAAAATGATTGATTCCCAGAGGTTTACCATTGACGAGTAGTTTGAATTGTCTGTATCGTTCGACGTGAATCATGCTTTTTATCAGATTATAAACCTCATCGATATCATCAGGATGAAATACTGGCACATTCGCAGTATAGGGAAAATCCGATATCACAGCGATCAGGTTGCTAAGAGGGAGTTGAAGGTTTTCAGAAACTCCTTTCCTCAGGAAAGCTATTTTGTTGACATTATCTTCTTTAGAGAAGCCCTCCGCAAAAACGATATCATAATCTGAGAAATATTGCATGGTTAAATTTCTAAGATTGGTTTTAACTGAAGGACAAAATAAAGTTGTTTGCTCGGGGGAGTAAAGCAAGATACCATTTGCGCCCGCTTCATTGTATTTCCAGGAATCCTTCCCCTCTTTGTCGATATCGAATTTATGCGGTCTGCTTTTTGTTACACCCACTTTGTAACCATCAGCTAATAGCTTGGGAATCAAAGATGTTATCATTCTGGTTTTGCCTGTTTCAGATAATCCGCTAAATAAAAATATCTGAGGTATTTTCATGTTAAACCACCTTTCTTACCCAGTCTATTGTAATGGTAATTCATGAATCAGTAAAGAGAATAGAAGATTATTCTGATTCGGTAATTGTAAAATCGGAAGTAATAGAAACAGATGGTGTCAAGGTATTCCGAACAATGCAGTACTTCTTTTCTGATAGTTCGATCGCCTGTTTCAGTTCAGCTTCCTTAATATGATGACCGGTTATCTGATAGAGGATGTGCATCCGGTTATACTTTTTTGGGTATTCATCATTGGCTTCCCCAGTCACTTCAATCTCAAAACGAGTCACGGCAACGTTCCTTTTCTGCATGATACTGATAACATCCATTCTGGTACATCCTGCTAATCCCAAGAGCAGTAACTGACTAGGTCGAAAACCTTCATCGATTCCATCTGCATTGGGTCCATGATCCAGCACCATTTTGTGGTTATAATCATCCAATCCAATAAACTGTACATCTTTGTTCCACACCACTTTTACATGATTAATCATCGGTTCCCCTTTTTCTATTATTAATATCTTCTGTAAAGAATACATCGATTTAAGTTTTTCATTTCAAAAAGTATTACAATACCATATTAAAAAAACAAACTAAGAGGTGCAGTATTTTTAAAAAAAAATGGATGGTGCTGAGTGGATTTTTGATTCTGCTAATTTTACAGACCGGTTATGCCGACTCGAAACCACAGGAACAACGAACTTTTTTCTTTGCCGGTCTTGAGTGGGAGGCAGAATCTTCTTTTAACAAAACCATGAATCCAGGTCAGAATTATTTTTCATCCGCGGAAGATACAGTTTGGGTAGACCAAAGGGGTTGGCTTCATTTAAAAATCCATGATAATGGTTTGTATAGTAAGTGGTCATGTGCTTCCATTCATTCTGTTAAGCCAGTTTCTTATGGTACTCACCGATTTCAAGTGATCGGACATCTAGGTACTTTAGATAAGAATGTTGTATTGGGGTTGTTCTTATATAAAGCTGACCAGAAAGCTCTAGACCAGCATGCGGAGATCGATTTTGAGTTTTCCACCTGGGGTTTTCCGAGAAAGGATGCTCACGGTATCGGGGCTGAACCATGTTCCAATGCACAGATGGTGTTATGGCCACGCTGGTTTGGTGATT
>JAQVYZ010000133.1 GCA_028708485.1 Caldisericia bacterium
TGAAGAAGCGGACCGTACATCGGCTTGAACAAAAATAGAGGAGGGAGAGAACGTTTTAACCTCGAATAATACAGCTTCAGCAGCTGCTTGCTCTTTTTCTGTCGGGAAATTCAAGACCGTAATCGCCTTTCGTTTTGCAAATTCCAAAGCGATCACTGCTCCAATTCCCTGGCTGGAGCCGGTTACTAAAACTACCTTCCCCGAAAAATCGAGACAATTTTCTATAGATTCCATTGTATGACCATACCACCCCACGTTAAGCCTGCACCAAATGCAACTAACACAATTTTCTGACCGGCTACTATTTTACCAGAATCTGCAGAGACAGAAAGAGACATTGGAATCGTAGCGGAAGAGGTATTCCCATACTCGTCAATGGTAACAATCAGTTTAGATTCAGGGATGTGTAATCGGTTTGCTGCCGATTCGATAATCCGGTAATTCGCCTGGTGAAATAAAAAATGGTCAATATGATCAGGTGTTAACCCGGTTTGCAAAAAGAGATAATCTAAAATGGTATCCGATATCTTGACGGCAAACTTAAAAATCTCTTTACCATTCATATAAAGCACATTTTCATGATTCTTAATCGAATGAACATTGATCGGATGGGCTGATCCACCCCCACTAAGATAAAGTTTATCCGCCCCGCTGCTATCCGATCCATGAATCTCTGCCAATACCATCGGTTTTGAAGCCCCTTTGGTTGTAATTAGCACAGCACCAGCACCATCACCAAATAAAACAGCAGTGGATCTGTCAGAAAAATCTGTGTAACGTGTAATCGTATCAGAGCCAATCACTAAAGCTGATGTATATAGACCGGCATTTAGAAATTGGGTAGCAATAGACAATGCATGTAAAAATCCGGTGCAACCCGCTGAAACATCAAATGCCATCGGCGCGGTACAACCTAATCTACCAGCGATTAAACAAGCCGTGGAAGGAAAAACCATGTCTTGTGTAGAAGTGCCCACAATTAGCAGATCAACCTCTCCCGGCTGCATATCTGCAGCGAGTAACGCTTTTTTGCCCGCTATTACCCCCATGGTAGAAGAAGTTTCATTGGGATTGGCATAGTGTCTTCTCTTGATACCACTTCGAGTCGTGATCCACTCGTCAGAAGTATCCATCATTTTCTCAAAATCCTGGTTTGTCACTACTTTCTCTGGCGCATAATGACCCCATCCAGCAATTCGGATATTCACAAAACTCATCTGTTTCCCTTATTTCCGTAAGGAGAGGATAACCTTTAACTCGCCTTGAAAGGTTATGGAATCCTCTGCTCTCCCTACAACCTGAAAAATATAGACTTGCATTTTTTTCTTGATGATTTTGCATTGTATTTGCAGTTGATCCCCGGGATGAACCGTTTTCTTAATGACAAAACGATCGATCCCCACTAAATATCCCATGGGTTTGGAATCCTGATCACGGCTGAATAAGAAAATACCAGCCAGTTGAGCGCTGGATTCAATCATATACACACCCGGATAAACCGGCATATCCGGAAAATGTCCGGTAAACATGGGTTCATTAAACGTAATATTCTTGTACCCGGATATGGAATCTTCCGTGATAGCAGTGATCCTGTCAATTAGTAAAAAGGGGAAACGATGGGGAAGCGATTCTAATACAGCTTTATAGTTATTCAGTAATTGGTCTGGGCTCATCAACTATCCAGAGTTTTTTGGGATGGCACTGCTTCACCGGCCATGAGCCCTTTTTTTGCGCTTTCAATCAGGTTCGTGTAGTAGTTTCCAATCGGGATTGTCTGCCCTTTGATAGCTGCAATTTTCACGCTCTGGATCATCAGCCTCAGGGAAAGTAAATACTTATTTGGTTCCACTCGGGTATTCAAATCCTCAATAGTTATAATCTTCTCAGCTACTTTTTTCATATTTCTTCCTTCTTTCGCTGCTTTCCACAATTTGAATTATTTCTGCAGCGACTCTGGCAACTTCATCATTAATAACCCTATAATCATACTCATTTGCAACCTGTATTTCAAGCTTTGCTGTTTCGATCCTTTTTTCTATTTCTTCTTCCGCCTCCGTTCCCCTGCTACGTAAACGAATAATTAGATCTTCAAAACGAGGAGGAAGAATAAAAATTAACAATGCTTTTTCACCATATTCTTTTTTTATTGCCATAGCACCTTGAACATCAATCTCAAGAACCAGATATTGTCTTTGTTTTTTTGCCTGTTCGAGATTTTCAATCAGGGTGCCATAATACTGATCGTGTACTTTCGCCCACTCTACAAACGCATTTTCTTTAATTCTCTTTCGAAACTGCTGGATAGTCAGAAAATGATAATCTACTCCATTGACTTCCCCTGTTCTTGGCTTCCTGGTCGTAGCAGACACAGAAAGAATAAATTGATCTGATTTCTCTAACACAGCCTCTACTACAGTTTTTTTACCAACACCCGAAGGACCGGAAATGACAATCAGCTCTTTTTTCATGCAGGTTTTTTTCGAAATAAAAATTTGCTCAACTCCGCGAATATTAATACAACCAGGGATACTAGGCCAATTTCAATCCATTGCTGCCAATTCAATATTCTGGAATTAAAAAGCAACGCCAAAGGTCCGTATAAAGCTATTAACATACAGCTGAATGAAAACAGTTGGGCAAAAATCATGGATTTGTTCTTCCAGAATCCAATTTCCGGAAGTGTATATTGCTGAGAACGGGCAGACATCGCCCGAAGCAGTTCAATCACAATAATACCTGCGAAGCAGACCGTCATGGCTTCCTCAATGCCGTTTGGAGCATAATGCATGTTGATTTTTGGAAGAAAGGTTAAGTACTTTGAGAGATGCTGTAATTCTATTTCAGGTAAGTGTCTCATATAAAGCCATAAAGCACCACCACTAATGAAAAAAGCTTGCAGCATGATACCCGTTAAAAAACGGGCATTAATGAAATCATTCTGTTTGGATTTCCTGGGAATCATAATATTTTTTTCTGCTTCCTCAAAACCTAAAGCTAATGCAGGAAAACTATCGGTTATCAGATTCAACCATAATAGATGAAGCGCCCCTAAAGGCATTTTCAGATTCATGAGCATCGTCGCAACCACCAGCAAGATTTCTCCCATATTACAGGATAACAGAAAGAAAATAGTTTTCTTGATATTATCGTAGATCACCCTTCCTTCTTTTACTGCGTTTACGATGGTTGCAAAATTGTCATCCAGCAGAACCAGATCAGAGACTTCACGCGATAAATCAGTACCGCGTATCCCCATCGCAACACCGATATCCGCTTTTCGAAGGGCCGGGGCATCGTTTACGCCATCCCCGGTCATCGCAACAATCTCGCCTTGTTCTTTGAGCAGAGAGATAACCCGGTATTTATCTTCCGGAGTAATCCTGGCAAACACGGACACTACTTTCAGGGAAGCAATCAATTCATCATCTGTCATATTTTCCAATTCGTTGTGAGAAAATGCTTCTTCACATGTTCCTGTCAATTGTAACTCCCGGGCATAGGCTTTTGCAGTCTCCAGATGATCTCCGGTTAGCATGATCACTCTAATACCTGCTTCTTTGCAGGTTTTGATCGCATCAAACACTTCTGTCCTGATTGGATCTCGCATGGCAGCTAAACCGACAAAAGTCATCTCTTCTTCCGCTATTTCAGAAGGATTCTCCCTGCAAGAGACCGCTAATACTCTATATCCGGACTGACTCCACTCCAGGACTTGCTCCGTATAGAACTTCTTGGATGCAACTTCAAAAGGAACGATTTTGTCATCTATAATGACGGTAGTGCATCGTTGGCTAATTTCTTCAAAAGCGCCTTTGGTGTACATCATTTTCGCGTCTTCCACCCGGTGCATGGTTGACATCATTTTCCGATTGGAATCAAAGGGTATTTCATCTAAGCGAACTCGCCTGATTTTTCTATATTTCTCATCTAATCCTAATGCAATCTGAAGGAGAGCTATTTCGGTTGGATCTCCATACTCATGTCCGTCCTCAATATCAGAATCGTTAGCAAAATAACATACTTCTAGCAATCGATTCGTGGCTAAATCATTTTTGAATGGTTGTTGCGTTGAGTAAATCGCTTGATTCGTA
>JAQVYZ010000134.1 GCA_028708485.1 Caldisericia bacterium
TGGAAGTGAGTTTCTGCCACTCTTCACTCACAAAGTTCTCTTTTATCCAAGGTTTCACAGCATCCTTGTCAAAGCCAACCGGAATGTCTTTGTCTCCGATTGTTTTGAAGGAAGTATCCGGTTTATCAGAGGCAGCAAAATAAGCATGGTGCTTTTCAATAAATTCTTTTCCTCTGTCGGTGACTGCTTTAGCTTTCCAAGCCTCTTTGGAGATGCTTTCCAATACAATATCAGAGCCTACCTCGCCATGGGGAGAGTACCCCAGAGAAGTGCAGAAGCAGTCTTTATCAAATTCATTGCAAGCCAGGGTGATCACGATCGTTTTGTTACGCCTGTCCAGATAAAAATGATCGTTATAATCCCATCCGAATAACTTCTCCATCACCATCAGGGAAGCAGCATCACAGGGATGCCCCCCAAACAGGACGATCGGTTTCATCGGAGGAATGTCTTCGAGCTTAACTCCCTCCTGATCGATTTTATACTTCAGGATGGGTTCATAGCGGGGGAAGATAGCCTCTTTTACAGAATTGACAGAAATAAAGAAATCATAATGAATCGGGGTGTCCTGACTTATCTTGGTGATATAGGTAGCCTCTTCCTTCAAGACAGGTGCGAACACCTCTGTCTCGCCTCCGGCGATTTCGTGCAATAACTGGGTTAACTTATCTCGGTTGATGATTAATTCAGCCAATGGACACCTCCTTATCGAATAAAGTTTTCATGATCATCTTTTTCAAACACAGTCAACGGAGGACAGGCTTCCAAGTCATATCCTGACTCAAAGTCAAATTTCTCTTTGATTTCTTCCTGCAGAGTGCGGTTAAGAAGCATCAGCGGGATATTGGCGGGGCAAACTCTCTCGCATTCGCCACAATCTATGCACCTGCCTGAAAGATGGTAAGCCCGAACGATGTTCCAATCCAGATTCCCTCTGAGATTAGACCGGGTGTCAATCCATTGGGGAGTATTCAAATCGACAATACACCGGTTGCAATAACACAAAGGACAAGCCTGACGGCAGGCATAACATCGGATACATTTGGAAAGTTGTTCTCTCCAGAAAGCCCATTTTTCTTCGCGGGTTTTCTTTTTCAATTCTTCCACATCCGGGTGAGTGATAGTTTTCTCCATCGGTATCGATTCAGGAGGAGTGGGACCAAGCGTAACGTCACTCGTTTGAGGCATTCTGACTTTACAGGTTTGGCACTTTGTGTGAGGTTTTGTCGGATTCGGAGCTTTCCCACTGACCACACCGGGACAATTCATGCCGATAATGTAGACATGCTCCCGAGTGGACTGATTTTCTATGATTAAATTCACAATAGCTCGTATGTCACAACCTTTCGCGACAATCGCTACCCGTTTGGTTTTTTTAACTTCAGGTCTTGTCAGGTATGTCGCCAGATTATGCACACAGAATTCGTTGAATACCAGTTTATCCGCCTCTTCCGGCTTTTGGACAAACAATGGTCGACACTGCTTATCACCGCATTGTTCATAGCCGATTACGAGGTCAACGGTTCCCTGCGAGAGCAGCTCTTTTGCTTTTTCGATGATTTCTTTCATAGCCTTTTACCTCGCATCCTGATTGAGTTGTTTAAATTCAGTATAAGGACCCATCTTGCGGATTCTGTCCGTCACTTCAGTGACCAAACCCGCAAATTTAATACCTTCGGATGCGCTGCACCAGGCAAAAGTTACCCGATCCAGGTCTACTCCGAGTTGAGTTAACAAAGCACGGAACATAATATATTTCCGTCTTGCATTGAAATTTCCCTCATTATAATGGCAGTCATTGGGATGACACCCCGAAACAATCACTCCATCGGCGCCTCTTTCGAGAGCAGAAAGAATGAACATCGGATCTATCCTGCCGGTACAAGGAGTTTTGATGACTCGTACATTCGGTGCATATTTAAAGCGGGAGGTACCTGCCAGGTCAGCTCCTGCATAAGTACACCAGTTACATACAAACGCGATGATGGTTGGTTCCCATTTTTCTTCCATGATTGCCTCCCCCTAATGTAATTCTGCCATAGCATTGATTTCGGCGAAGATCTCTTCATCTGTAAAGCCCTGTAGGTCGATACTCCTGGATGGGCAGGTTGGCGTACAGGTACCACAACCCGTACAAAGACCAGGGTTCACATTGGCCACTTGTCTGATGAGATTCCCAGCTTTATCACGGATATCTTTCAGAGCAATGGCGGTAAACGGGCACACCCGGATACAGTTCTGGCACCCCGTACAGCTGCATTCGCGAACCGATGCCACCACTCCTTCTTTCTCAAGCTCATCTTTGGATAGCATTCCTAATACCTTCGCAGCAGCGCCAGAGGCCTCTGAAACAGAATCAGGGATATCTCTCGGGCTGATAGCGCAACCTGCGAGGAATATACCTGCTGTAGCAGATTCAACCGGTCTTAATTTGGGATGCGCTTCTGTGAGGAAACCATGTTGGTCATACCCGATTCCAAGTTTTTGGGCGAGTTCTTTCACACCTTTTGGTGAGACCATCGCGGTAGCGAGGACAACCAGATCGGCTCTGATTCTCACTTGGGCGTTGGTTAGCGTGTCTGCTCCCTCCACCACCAGATCGGGACCATCCTGATACACCATGGAGACTCTTCCGCGGATGTATTGGGCTCTATCCTCTTCCTGGGCTCTGCGAAGGAATTCTTCGTAGTTTTTCCCGTTGGAACGGATGTCGATATAGAATACATAAGCGTTCCCATCATGCACTTTATGACGGTATAACATCGTCTGTTTTGCGGTGTACATACAGCATATTTTCGAGCAGTACGCTTTATGATGCTCCGGATCTCTCGATCCAACGCATTGGATAAACACCACTGTTTTCGGTTTCTTTTTATCGGAAGGTCTCTGCAAGTCACCTAAAGTCGGTCCGGAAGCACAAACCATCCGCTCAAACTGTAAAGAAGTCACGACGTCCGGATACTTTCCGTAGCCATACTCTCCAAAAGCGGAGGTAGGCATTAAATCGTAACCGGTAGCGACCACAACGGATCCTACTTCAATTTCGATAAATTCTTCTTTATCATCATAACTGATACATTGTTTTGGACAGATTTTTGCACAAATTCCACACCGATTCTGGGTAAATTTCATACAATTGGCTTCGTCAATGACAGGTCGGCTTGGAATGGCTTGCGGGAATGGTATATAGATCGCTTTCCGGATACCCAATCCCTGCTCAAATTCAGAGGTGACCTTGGTAGGGCATTTGGTCCAACAGGTCCCACATCCGGTACACTCTTCTACATTGACGTGACGGGCTTTCTTTTTGATCGTCGCTTTGAAATTACCGATAAAACCCTCTAATTTCTCCAACTCTGAATAGGTCATAATGGTGACAAGAGGATTCTGTGCCACTTCTACCATTTTGGGAGTCAGAATACACTGAGAACAATCCAATGTCGGGAAGGTCTCGTCCAACATGGACATATGACCGCCGATGGATGGCTCCCTCTCTAACAGGATCACAGGAATCCCACCGGCAGCAATATCCAAAGCTGCCTGGATGCCCGTAACGCCTCCTCCGATCACTAAAGCTTTTTTCGTGACCGGAATCTTGATATTTTGAAGAGGCTTATTTCGTTTCACCTTCTCGACCATCATTCGAATCAGGTCGATCGCTTTCTGAGTGGCTTCTTCCTTGTTATCGTGCACCCAGGAGCAATGTTCACGAATATTGGCCATTTCGAGCATATAAGGGTTCAAACCAGCTTCACTGGCTGCTTTACGGAATGTCTTCTCGTGCATACGGGGTGAACAGGAAGCGACGACTACCCCGGTCAGGTTATACTCTTTGATAGCATTTTTGACCATATCCTGCCCCGGATCAGAACACATGTACTTATAATCCACTGAGTACACTACACCGGGAATCTTGGCTATGGTCTCTGCTGCCCTTTTGACATCTACCGTTTCAGCGATATTGGATCCGCACCAACAAACAAATACACCTATTTTTGCCATATCAACACCTCGTTAAGATAGAATGCCTTTGCTTTTCAGCAGAGGGAAGGGGGACACAAAAAGACGAT
>JAQVYZ010000135.1 GCA_028708485.1 Caldisericia bacterium
AACTCTTTAACTCCTCTATGATTTCACCTGTTGTCTGGTATCTCTGTTCAGGGGATTTTGCCAGCGTTTTCAACAGGATACGCTGTAAATTCAGCGGAATTGTTTTTTGTGCTTCTTCGGGTAAGCGCGGCATCTTTTTTAAATGCATATCCATCACCTCTACCGGTAGAGGTGAGTCAAAAGGTAAAGTTCCGGTAAGCATCTCAAAGAGAAGGATGCCGACAGAATAAATATCCGAGCGGAAATCCGATTTTGACTGAGTAATCTGTTCAGGAGCAGTGTATTGAACCACTCCTAAAAATTCCCCGCTGGAAACAGAAGAGGCATCTTCTACTCTCGAAAAACCTAAACTGATTATTTTCACCTGACCCTGATTTGAAACGATGATGACATCTGAATTCAGATCCCGATGAATAATACCTTGATCATGAAGGTATTTTAAGCTCTCCAGCACTTGGAGAACAATTTCAATCGCTTGCTGAATATCAAACTTCTGTTTTTTTAATAACTGCTTAATCGTAAAACCATCTATATGCTCCCGTATCACATAGCAGCTACCGTCCTCCTCTACCACCTCAATAAATTTTACAAATCCGGGATGATCCACTTTTTTCATTGTCAGAATATCTTTTTCAATCCTAGCCCTGAAAGTGGGCCGGCTTTCATTGGGAATTTGTATCATCACTGGATGATTATTCTGGATATCTTTTCCTTCATACAAACTACTTAATATCCTTTTCAAAAGCAATCTATCTATGCGATAACGGTGACGAAGTACCTTGCCGATATACACATCATCCTCTTGATAAACGGGCACAGGGACTTCTTCTCTTTTTTCCGATAAGGTATCTATTTCATTGCTTGGTTTCTCCTGTTCGTCTGATACTACCTCAAAATAAGACCCTTCTGCTTTTTCCTCAGGGGCCTTGTAATATAAAAGGATACCTTCCAGCTCTTCGATATCTTTCAGTAGGTCTTCTGCGGATTGGTAACGGTTATTTTGTTTCTTTTCAAGCATTTTTAAACACATGGTATCTATTTTAGGAAGAAGATCTTTATTCATCTTGCTTGGAGGAGGAGGTGTCGTTTTTAAGTGTTGATAAGCTAAGTTTACCGGAGCACTGTTTTCATCAAACGGAAGCTTTCCAGTAACCATCTCATAAAATACCACCCCAAGAGAATAAATATCCGTTCGAATATCCGGATGGCCAAATTTCGGGTCCAGTTGTTCAGGAGAGATATAGGCAAGTGTGCCTGCAATTTCATTCGGTGCCTCTTGTAAACTATCCACATTCAACTCTTTGGATAATCCAAAATCAGTGACCATAATCTTTCCGTTGCCGTCCACCATAATGTTCGAAGATTTTATATCCCGATGAACAATTCCTTTTCGATGGGTATATGACAAGGCTGTGCAAACATTTTTCATAATATTGCATGCAATTTTTGAGGGCAAAGCGCCGGTTCTCTGTAATAACTGCTTAACGGTGTACCCATCAATCAAATCCATCACCAGATAATATTGGTTTCCTTCTTTAGCAAAATCAATCACATACACGATATTCTGATGCCGAAAGGAAGATAAAATCTGGGCTTCATTGTGAAACCTTTCAATAAAAGCAGCATCATTCGATAGATAAGGAGAGAGAACTTTGATGGCAACCATTTTTCCAAGAGTGGGATGTTTGGCTTTATAAACGATGGATATACCACCTCTACCGATTTCTTCGATAACTTCATAGACACCGAAGTGTTTTTTTTCTTCCATCACTGCCTCCATCATCAAAGCATCTATAAGCCGATGGTCAGGATCGAACTGACGACCTGCTGATTACGAATCAGCTGCTCTACCAACTGAGCTACATCGGCGAACCAGCATCAAAGAAATTCCTATGGGCGGAACAGGATTCGAACCTGTGACCCCTTCCGTGTGAGGGAAGTGCTCTACCGCTGAGCCATCCGCCCATCTTTTTGCATTATGGATTCATTATAAACACCCACTAATGATTGTCAAAGCAATTAATTAAGTATAATAGTTATGTTTTCTGAATCACCCGAAGGATGAGGAGACCATATGATCAGCTTAGTGGCTTGTTTATCAGTAGGTTTACTCGGAGTTTTTTTAGTATGGCTCTCTTCCCTGGAAATTTATAGAATGCCTGCCACACCAGCTATAACTAAAATCGGTCTAATTATTCAAAAAGGCGCTTTCGCCTTTTTGAAACGGCAATATAAGTTAATTGTTCCCTTTATCATGGGAATCGGTCTGATCACCTATTTTTTGTTCGGTAAAGGATTTGTCTTTTTTTATTTTTTAGGCTCTTTCTTTTCGTTACTCAGTGGTTTTATCGGGATGGTGATCGCTACCAATGCTAATTATAAGACCACGGAAGCGGCGAAAATATCTTTGAATAAAGCCCTGTATATTGCTTTTACGGGTGGTTCCGGTATGGGCATGATCACTTGCTCATTAGGCATTATCGGCATCGCTTTAGCAGGATTGATCTCTCTGCTTTGGACAAAAACCTCCCCCGCTTCCTATGTTATCGGTTTTTCGTTAGGAGCTTCCACCGTTGCGCTTTTTGCCAGAGTCGGCGGGGGTATCTACACAAAAGCAGCTGATGTCGGTGCTGATTTAGTTGGAAAAACAGAAGCAAAAATTCCAGAAGATGATCCAAGGAATCCCGCAGTGATAGCAGATAATGTCGGTGATAATGTCGGCGATGTCGCCGGAATGGGAGCAGATTTATTTGAATCTTACGTTGGCGCCATCTATGGATGTATCGCACTAATCGGTATTCTCTTTCCTGATAAGCTTGATCTATATTTTTCTTTTATCCTATATCTGATCTGTATCGGTTTTATCAGCTCCGTATTCGTCATTCAACTATGCAAAACGCTTTCTTCGCATCAAAAACTTCAGCCAAAGCATCTAATCAAGAATATCGGGCCGATTACTTCCGTGCTTAGCATTATGGGAACCTATGTTCTCTGTAGGATCTTTTTCAAGGATTACAACCTTTTCCTGGCTGTATCGGTTGGCATTGCCTGCGGATCCATGCTTGGTTTTATTACCGATTATTATACCTCCTCCAGACCAGTCACCCGAATCGCAAAAAATTCCATTTCAGGGGCAGCCACTAATATCCTGAGCGGTTTCAGCTTTGGAATGGAAAGTACTGCGTTGACCATTATTTTGATCAGTTTCTCTATCTGGTTTATGTTCCGGGTAGGCGGCATTTTTGCGATCGCCTTGGGTGGATTGGGAATGCTGATCACACTTGCCTCAACCGTTTCGGTGGATGCCTATGGACCGATTTCGGACAATGCCGGGGGGATCGCAGAGTTATCCAAACAGCCAGGTTATGTGAGAGAGAGGACCGATGTGCTGGATTCCATTGGAAATACAACAGCCGCCATCGGGAAGGGATTTTCAATTGGTTCTGCCGCTTTGACCGCTTTAACCTTGTTTAATACTTTTGCTAGTCTTGAGAAAGTACAAGCCCATCAAATGACTCTAAACCTCAATAATCCAAATGTCATGATAGGTTTACTCATTGGAGGAATGTTGCCATTTCTGTTCTCAGCCGTTACTATCAACGAGGTGACTAAAACTGCTGACATCATGGTAAAAGAGGTGAGAAGGCAGTTTAAAACAATTATCGGATTATTGGAAGGCAACGGAGAGGCAGATTATGCAAAATGTATTGATATCGCGGCCGCTGGCGCCATGAAAGGAATCCTGCTTCCCACGCTGTTAGGAATCCTCCCGCCATTTTTATTATTCTTTACCATTGGACTGGAAGGAATTGCCGGGTTACTAGCCGGCTCCCTGCTTTCCGGTGTGATGCTGGCTATTTTCATGTCTAATGCCGGAGGAGCCTGGGATAACGCAAAAAAACTGATAGAAACGGGTATGTATGGAGGAAAAGGTTCGCTTGCACACATTTCTGCTGTCACAGGTGATACCGTAGGAGATCCCTTAAAAGATACGGCTGGCCCTTCCCTGAATATATTCATTAAATTGATTGCCATTGTCTCTCTGACCTT
>JAQVYZ010000136.1 GCA_028708485.1 Caldisericia bacterium
CTCTGTTTCAGATTCCCTATGAATCCCGTTTTCTTGATTCGCAATTTGCTTTCCAGATTCTGGATGGAACAAAATTGAAGTATATGATTGTGCCGGATTGTACAGGCATCTATCCACTATCGATCCTAACCAGCTTTATTATTGGCTACCCAACCATCTGGAAATTTAAATGGACAGGACTCCTATTCGCTGTTCTGCTGACCGGTACAGTCAACTTTATTCGCTTAACATTATTAATACAAATCGGAAGGATTTCCCTCTCCTCTTTTCATCTCTGGCACACTCTCATTTGGCAATCCAGCTTTTTGTTACTCATCGTGGGTTTTTATTTTGGATGGACAGCATGGATCGTAAAAAAACAGTAGCATTTCGTTTTTTTCTATATTTTGGCGTCTTTTTTTTATGTTCCCTTTTTTTGGTCATTCCCTATCTCTGGATTAAATTGTCTGTTGTCAGGTTCTTGTTGCAAACCTGGTTGGGGCCGAAAACCCCCTATGTTCGCCCTATACCGTATTATAAAGGTATCAACCTTCAATACCCGTTTTTAGCTGCTTTGACTTGGTTCTTACCCATTCAAAGCAAGAAACATGCTTTTCTTTGGAAACAGATGGCACTTACTCTGCTGGGGGGCATTTGTTTATTGCTCATCGATTGTGTTGTGTCCGGAGGGGAGATTATCAGTCAAACCCTCACCCATCCATCGGATTGGCTATCTTTCTTTGTCTTATTTTCTCTCTCGCTGGGTCCTATTCTGTACCCGCTGATAGTCTGGTTTATGTTGATTTTTCCACATCAAAAAGAGGTTGTAAATGCTCCTTCCAAAGCAAGGTCAAAGCGCTAACCAGTTTCGGATAAGAATCCTCATTTTTTACCGTTAGAATTGGCGTATCCTTATATTCATACCATAGGTAGCTTGCTTGGGAAGCCAGCATCTTCTTCAATTGTTCTTCTGAATATCCTTTTCCTTGAACTCTCTCCTGTAGAACCGGCCATCGGGTTTGAACAATGAGAACACATCTGCAATATTTTGCCAAACCCGATGGAAACAATATGACACCATCCAGAATACATTGTTTATGCTTTGTGATCAATTTCTTGGTCTTTTTTGATATAATAGGCCATATTAAATTTTCAAGCCACTTTTTTTCCATTTCTGAATGAAATACAATCCTGCCAATCGCTTTACGGTTGACAGATCCGTCCTGATTCAAGACAGAAGACCCGAAATGTTCTTGTACCTTCTCCTGCACACCATCCTCCAGATAGGCTTCATGACCCAACCGGTCGAGAGAAATCGGGAACCAACCGGTTATTTCTGAAAGAATGCCGGTAGCGGTACTTTTACCGGCCCCCATATAGCCTGTTATCCCGATGCAGGTTCGTTTCATTCCATATGGCCCAGGTCGATACCAGTAGCAAGGTGTATGACCAATGGCACGGAAAGAGACCAAGCCTTCT
The DNA here is from genome assembly GCA_028708485.1 of Caldisericia bacterium. Taxonomy (GTDB): domain Bacteria; phylum Caldisericota; class Caldisericia; order UBA6126; family UBA6126; genus UBA6126. The sequence goes on from JAQVYZ010000136.1 coordinate 1,459, forward strand.
CCATCTTGTCCTTGACTAAGGCAGAAACCTGATCACACTCGTCCTTTGGGGTTTCCAGAATGATCTCGTCATGAATGGTGAAAACCATGGAAGAGGAAGTACCCCACAAAGCCCGACTAAGGTGTATCATTGCACTTTTCAGGATATCCGCAGAGCTCCCTTGAACAGTCGTGTTGACCGCTAACCGTTCCCCGAGTTGCCGAACATTTTTCCGGGAACTTGATAACTCCGGTATGGGACGTTTTCTTCCAGAAATCGTCTCTGCATAAGTTTTTATGGTTGCCGTCCGGATAGTTTGTTGGATAAAGTCTTGCACCCCTTTGTACACGGAAAAATAAGCCTGGATATAGTCTCTGGCTTCACTGTCGGGGATGGATAAAGCTTGGGATAATCCATAGGAACTCATTCCATAAATAATACCAAATTGGACGGTCTTTGCTAATTTCCTCATAGCTGGAGAAGGTGTTTCTTTCGGAGAGAGACGGAATAAGCTCCTTGCCGTGCTGTCATGAATATCCCCCTGTTGTACAAAAACTGCTTTCATCACAGGATCCTGCGATAAATGAGCGAGTACCCGCAGGTCTATCTGGGAATAATCCGCACTGATAAAGATATTCTCTTTCTTTCTCACCTCGAATAAAGAACGGACCGAGGTGCCGGTTTCCGATTGAACGGGTAAAGCTTGTAAATTTGGATGGATACTGGTGATACGACCTGTTGAAGGACCAGCTTGAATGTAATTCGTGTGAATCAGTTGATTGGCATCTAGCCATTTCTCCATAGGTTCCAGATAGGTGTTGAGTATTTTCGTCACCTCCCTGTATTGTAGAACTAAGGCCACCGCCGGGTGGAAAGGTACAAGCCTCCCTAACGCTTCTGCATCCGTAGAATATCCTGTTTTGGTTTTTTTCAGGGGAGGGAGACGAATTTTATCATACAGAACCAAAGCGAGTTGTTTTGGTGATTGTAGGTTAAAGACCTCCCCGGTCTGTTGGTAAATCTCTTTTTCGATAGATTTTTGTTGCCAGTACAGCGTTTTTTTTGCTTCAAAAAGTTTATGTTTGGATAGATACACCCCTTGATTCTCCATATCAAACAAACAAGCTATCAACGGAATTTCTAATGTGCGGTATACCTTTTCCAATTGATATTCCGCTAATCCTTGCCTGGTATTCTCCACTGCCTGGATTACCTCAGAGACACCCGGGTGGTCCTGATTGGTTTGCGCCAACAGCCATTCCTGAAAAGCATACCCTTTTCGGTTAGGGTCCTGCAGATACCACATAATCATCAGATCGTCATATTGTATGGTTCTGAGCTCTTCACTGGTTAAAAACAACCGATGAGCCAGTGTCTTCAGGTCAAAGAACAGAGGGGTGGTTTCTGGTGATAACCACTGTCTTTTTAGCTCCATCATCCAGGATGGAGCGGAAAAAAGAGAATTTTCTGTCCATGTGCTCATATCATGCGTTTGTATTTCCTGCCCGTTACAGATATATAATTGTTGTTCCGCCATCCAGCAAAAGAGGAACGGTGTTTTGTTCGGTTCTGTTGAAAATAACGGAAAATCCTTTGTGCCCGAATCCAGGTATGCCTTTTTGGAGGGAAGATACCGTCTGATCAAGGATTGAAATTGGTAGCGCTGCAAGACAGGTTCCAATCGGTTCCAATCCCAACCATGGAAAGCATAGTCCTCCATGGTTTTGATTTCTATTGGCACCTCAACATCTAGCTTAATCAATGTTTGATTTCTTCTCAGTTTGGCTTCATATTCCCTGATTTTTGGAGAAGGACTCGGATCGCTTGCCAACATGTTATCCAGGGAATAGTATTGGGCCAGCCACTTTTGGGCAGTTTTTGGACCTACTCCCGGGATTCCTTGAATATTGTCTGAAGGGTCACCGGTGATCGATTTATAATCCACTACCTGATCAGGAGAGATTCCCACTTTGGAAAGCAAGTCGTCTTTGGTAAAAAAGTCGATTTCTCTCTTGCTCTGAGCCGGAGAGATGATCTTTGTTTTATCCTCCTCCAGCAGTTGCCACAAATCTCTGTCACTGCTTAAAATGAGGATTTGATCGATCTCATGCTTGAATTTTGTTGTAAAAGTAGCGATGATATCATCTGCTTCCGCCCCCGGTTTTGCATAATAGGGGATTTGCATAGCCGGCAGAACCGTATCGATCATCTCTTTCATCTGAAGAATCATCTTGTCCGGCATAACCGGCCGATTGGCTTTGTAAGTCTCTAATACTTCCGTTCTTACCGTTTTTTCCTTGGAATCAAGGCAAAAAATAATATGAGTCGGATTGGTTAGCTGTACGATCCGGAAAATCGTTTGGATAAAGCCATACAGTGCATTGGTTGGAATATCATCCTTCGTTGAAAAAAACTCCGATATGGCAAAAAAAGACCGATACAGGATATTATGGCAATCAACTAACAGGAGCGTTTTCATGGCTCTCGGTTCCCAGTTTTTCCGTCTTGGCCGGTTCAGGCTGGGTGCCTTTTTTACCATTAAACTCCAACGGTTTCCCCCAAATTCTATACGTGTGGGTCAGAATGATAATCAGGAAGAACAGA
>JAQVYZ010000137.1 GCA_028708485.1 Caldisericia bacterium
CTATGGGAAAAATTTTGAAATTATTTGGTGAAAAATTAGTATATGCAGTATACTTTCTTTATAAAGAGTTAAATCATAGAGTACCTGGTCTAAAAATCCAAGCATAATAAGTTTTGTTAGTATTTAGACAGTGAGGAGGTTGCATATGAGCAAAGTGATAGTGAAAAAAGAAAAGAAACCTGTTGACCACGAGATTTTTTATAATCCTGGTTTATTTCAAGTATTCGCAGAAAATAGTCAATTTGGTATGGTTATCTTTGACAAAAAGCATTTCATATATGCAAATCCATATTTTATATCCTCTTTGGAGTACTCTCCAGAAGAGATAATTCAGATCCCGATTATCAATATTGTTCATAAAGATTACCAAGAAATCATCATGAGAAAGTTACATGATCTTTTTTCTGGCAGAGAGATCGCGCCTCATTATGAAATAAAAGTGTATACAAAGTCCAGAAAAATTCTGTGGCTTGACATATTCACATCATCATACCGGTTAGATAATAAAATTGTTGGCTTTGCGACAACATTTGATATTACTGTGAAACAAAACGCTTTTGAGCAAATAAAGCTTTTAATGGACAGATGGGAAAATACATTCAATTCGGTTAACGATATGATTTTCATCGTGGACAGAGAATTCAAGATTATTATGGCAAATAAGACCTTTAAAGAATCTTTCGGAGATGATCAAGCTACGGTTATTAGCCAGAAATGCTATCAATTAGTCAATCATTCTGATGTACCATGCAATCCCTGCGTTGCCATGGAATCCTTAAAAGATAAAAAAGTACACATCAAAGAATGGACAGATAACAGAACCAATCATACTTACCTGTTCTCCATCTCACCCGTTTTAGATGAGAATGGAAACATGATCAGTTTTGTGCATATAGCCAAAGACATCTCCAATCTGAAAAAACTCGAAAGAAACTTGATTAACTCTTTAAATGTGCAAACAAAATTACTCTCTATCGTATCACATGAATTAAGAACGCCGCTTACCGCTATTAAGGGAGGAGTTGATTTACTAAAAAATACACTATTGGCAAGCATAGACGATGATCAGAGAAACCTTTTGGATATTATTCTCAGAAATATTGAAAGGTTGCATAATTATATTAATGATGTTCTAGATTATGAAAAATTAAGGTCTGGTCAAGTTAAACTTAAACGTTCTAAAAACAACTTGAATACTATCCTCAAAGAAGCCCATACCCTAATGAAACCGGCAGCTACTGAAAAAGGCATCTCTTTAGGTTTAGATTTGGATCCAAATCTGCCAATAATGGAATTTGATAAAGATAAAGTCATCCAGGTTATTACTAACTTGCTTAACAATGCTATCAAATTTACTAGTACGGGTCGTATTGATATATCTTCTAGCTTTAATTCCAACTATGCCGAGGTGACAATCAGCGACACAGGCATTGGGATAAAAACGAATGAACTGCCATTTATTTTTCAGTCATTTGTTCAATTTGGTGAACCTGAGCAACAGAATAAAGGTTCTGGATTAGGGTTATCGATTTGTAAAGAAATCATCGAAAAACATGGTGGTAAAATTTGGGCTGAATCTGAATTTGGCGAAGGCTCTGCATTTCACTTTACCCTTCTTGCCTCTCTTCCCGAATAAGGCGGATGAATCCTGTTTTCTCCATAAGTTTGCAAGGAATGAGGCCTAACAACCAAAACATTTTCTCATGGAGGCCAGAGCAATCATCCTGCGGGCATGGAAAACAAACCATACCATATTGCTTATTGCGTTGACTTCGGTGCTTTTTTCTACAAACACTGATATAACCTTATTCAACTTTCCTTCTCGAACATAACAACTAAAAAAATAAATTGGGACAGTCCCAATTTATTTTCTCACTAAACTAACCACTTTTATTCAGTACATTATGGGATATCCCAATCATTCCCTTTTGGAAATGGTCATTATATGATGGAAGGAATCCAGCCAATCGCATACAAAGGCAGGTTAATCAACCATGTCTCTTTCCGATAGCTGGACATAGAACTTCGGACAGTAAGCTCTGGATGATACAGCTCTTGATATACCCTAAGACTCTTTGCCTGTAGATTTTCTTCCGCTTTCACTTCAATAGGCACTAGTTGGTCCCTCACATTAACGACAAAATCAACTTCAGCAGATCCGTTACCAGCTGACCAATAATGGATGGTTCCGCATTTAGCAGAAACAAGCTGCTGTAGGACATATTGCTCTGTTAATGCCCCTTTGTAATCCCCAAAAACTTGATTACCTTGCAGCAAAGTCTTGCTCTCAAGCCGGTTCATTGCACCGAGTAAACCAATATCAACCAAAAACAGTTTAAAGGCACTGATATCTTCGTATGCTTTCGGAGGTATTGACGGTTTTGTTATTCTGTTAATCTTATGGATAAGCCCGCAATCAGAGAGCCACATCATGGCTAACTCGTACTCTCTCGCTCTTGCACCTGACCTGATCAGCTTATAAATGAATTTTCGATTCTCTTTGGCAAGTTGCGATGGAATCGAATCCCATAATTGCCTGAGTCGAGGAATTAAAGCATGAGGAGTATGTTTTGAAAAATCTTTTTCGTAGGCTTGCAGGATATCTAATTGGATTTCTCGAACCTCAGCGTAATCTTTATTTTTACTAAAAGCAAAAACAGGCGCTGGCATGCCGCCTATATAATAGTAGTTTTTAAGTAAATCTACCAAGGAAAGATGGAAAGTGTTCATCAAGATCCAATCCTTACGATCGATCATTTTGCACCAATCCTCTTTCCCCAAAGCATTAAGAAATTCTCTAAAGGAGAGAGGATATAGATCCAAAAAGGTCACCTTTCCGACTGGAAAAGAAGTGCCTTGATGTAAAGCAATACCTAATAATGATCCCGCCGTAATGATTGGTATATGTGGAGCATTCTCTTGAAAATACTTAAGGGAGGATAAAGCTTCCGGAGCTTCCTGCACCTCATCTAAGATCAGAAGCGTCTTGTCCGGTTCAATTCTAGTTTGGGATTCCAGCTCTAAACCACCGAGAATGCGGTCTATATCAAAATTGCCAGTAAATAGGTTTCGAATAGGCGTATTGTTATCACAATTGATGTAGGCATAATTTTCAAAATAGGTTTTACCGAATTCTTTCATCAGCCATGTCTTACCAACCTGCCTAGCCCCATGCAAAATCAATGGTTTTCGATCACTTGACTCTTTCCATTTTACTAAATCTTTCATCGCTTCTCTATTCATAAGAAATACTATATATCACCTTGCCAATTTATCAAATGACTTTTTGGAGTTTTCTCACGTTGTTCGTACGATCTTTTGGAAATCTTTTTCAAAACATTGAAAAAATCATAATTTTTCTCCCCAAGCTAAATGATAGGTATCAAAAAATGCTTTTGCTTTCAATTTATCTTTGGATGCCAATTTTGAATGATACTTCTCAAAGAAATCCTCAGCGATACTGATTGCGTCATCCAATGTACAGTGTTCATCTCCATAATGTCTGCAATAATCAATAAAATCTTCTAATCCTTTCATGACACCAAGGAAATAATCCCGTATTAATGAATGCAGGTTGAAAGCTACATATTGATTCATCTTTTCTCGAAATGTTTCCATCTCTTCGTCTAATAGTTCGTAAGTTGCCTCATATGAAGGCTTATAACCTGGGTAAGAATTACAATAGGATAAAATTCTTTCATCCGAAACACTCGCCAATGCTTCTTTTACAAAGGAAGCTATTTCAAGAGAATCAATTGATCCAAACTTAGCATGGATAATAGCATCAATTTTAGTTGCTATATCAGGATCAGATCGATACAGCTTTACCAAAACATCGAATGCATCTTGATAATCTAAAACCTCTAATGGAATTTTTTTTGACATAGTGCTCTCCTTTTTCTTCCAGATATACACATTGGTCAATGACACAATTTCTATGAAGTAGGGAAATCTTTGTGCAAAAAAATAAATTGGGACAGTCCCAATATATTTTTTATTTTCAGGTAATGTTT
>JAQVYZ010000138.1 GCA_028708485.1 Caldisericia bacterium
TGCGAATCTTGGATTCCACTTCCGGTCTAATAGGCAAAAGAGGATTAGCTACACTCATTTTCAGCTTCTAGCCTACCATTTCAGATGGGAGAAAGCTTTATTTGCTTCTGCCATTCTATGAGTTTCTTCACGTTTTTTATAGGCATCACCGGTTTTATTGACAGCATCCACTAACTGGGTAGTCAATTTTTCAACCATAGGTTTGCCTTTCGCTTTTCTAGCGGCAGTAATAATCCATTTAATCGCAATAGATATACCTTTATTGGCAGGTACTTCGGTAGGAATCTGGTAGGTAGCTCCGCCAATACGGCGCGGACGTACTTCGATAAGCGGTCTGCACCTGTCTGTAGCTGTCTCTATTACTTCCATCGGTTTGATCTTTAGTTTACTGGAAGCCATTTCAAGGGATGTATAGAGGATATTCATCGCTCGGTCTTTTTTTCCTTCTTTAAGCAATTTTCCAATGTATTGAGTAATCAAAGTACTTCCATAAATTGGATCTGGTTGTGGCATACGTTTGTTAACTAATCTTTTTCTGGGCATGGTTTATTTTTTTGCTCCTTCTTTAGGTCTCTTTGAACCATATTTGGATCTACCCTGACGTCTGTTCTGAGTTCCTTCGGCATCTAAGATTCCACGAATAATATGGTAACGCACACCCGGTAAATCTTTTACACGACCGCCTCGGATGAGCACAACAGAATGTTCCTGCAAATTATGTCCAATCCCAGGAATGTAAGCCATTACTTCAAATCCATTCACTAACCGAACTTTTGCAATCTTTCTCAATGCAGAGTTCGGTTTCTTAGGTGTCATCGTTCGAACAATAGTACAAACACCTCTTTTTTGTGGATTACCATCCAGGGCACGAGTTTTCGATTTTCGTTTTGCCAATTTCCTTGGCTTTCTCACCAATTGATTAATAGTAGGCATTCCTCACCTCATATCATCCCTTCAAAATAAATTTTTACCATTATTCTCTTAAATTCTAAAAAGGCACAATGGTTGATTTTACTAAATAACTATTGTCCTGTCAAATTTTCATGCGTTTTAATTTCACTTTTATTCGTGAAAAATTCCATCAACTTGATCCTCTTTTTTGCTTACCACAAATAAATTCTGATTATCGATACTCAACTGCTTCTTATATTGACGCAAGCCTGTACCAGCAGGGATAGGATGTCCGACAATAACAGCCTCTTTCAATCCTTCCAAATAGTCTTTCTTCTCTTTAATCGCTGCATCGGCTAAAATTTTCGTTGTTTCCTGGAATGAGGCAGCAGATAAAAAGCTCTCCGAAATAGTGGCTGCTTTGGTTAACCGGAGAAGCAATGGTTCATAAGAAGCTAAGGCCTTATCCATCGCTAACAAGAGCCTGTTTTTTTCATCTACCTGGCTCTTTTCAACAATCTCTCCAGGAAGGAATTCACTGCTTCCGGGTTCTTTGATTTTTACCCGTTTTAACAGCTGTTTCACAATAATTTCTGTATGTTTGTCATTAATATCAACGCCCTGAGATTTATACACTTTTTGGATTTCTGAAATCAAATATTGTTCGGTATCGCGCTGGCCACGTGTTTTTAATAATATGTGGGGATTTAAGGATCCCTGTGTTACCTGGTCTCCTATATTGACATGCTCTCCATCTTTAAATAGTACAGCGTGGGAATAAGGAACCTCATATTCAGCTTCGTGTTCCGGTCCGCCGTCAATGGATAAATTCACAAAGGTTTTTTCATGCTTTACTTGAATTTTCCCGCTGATTTCGGCAATTACAGCCTCTCCCTTTGGTTTTCTGGCTTCAAAAATCTCTTCAACCCGGGGAAGACCACCAGTGATATCGGCTCCGGATACTCCGCCCGTATGGAACGTTCTCAGAGTTAGCTGAGTACCCGGCTCTCCGATAGATTGAGCTGCAATAACGCCTACCGCTTCGCCTACTAGCACTTCCCTGCCGGTTGCTAAGTCCTTACCGTAACACCTGGCACAAACACCATTCTCGGAAAGACAAGAGAGGGGCGAACGGATTTTAACTTTCTTGACACCGGCTTTTACTATTTTCTCAGCCACTACAGAGGTAATAATCACATTTGCCTTGGCAATCAATTTCTTTTTTTCATCCCGAATATCTTCTGATGGAAAACGTCCAATAATTCTATCTTCTAACTTTTCAATGACATTTCCTTCATCTACAATCTCTGAAACCTCTACTCCTTCAACCGGTCGGTAGATTTTAAACTGATCAATTCCTAATTCATCAAGTTTCTCCCCGATTTCAGGGGAGATAAACTCACCTTTTTTAATCACCTCAATACCAGTCAGAGGATCGAGCAAAGCTTCATCGGCAATTAGCCCAACTACTTGAGTAGATAAAGGTTTATCTATTTTTCCGGCGATCACTTTGCGACGTTTCGTACTATGCTCACAATCTTCTTCATGAATCACAACGGAATGAGCTACATCCACCAATCTTCTTGTCAAATATCCGGAGTCAGATGTCTTTAAAGCGGTATCAGCTTGTCCTTTACGAGCACCATGAGTCGATATAAAGTACTCAAGTACTGTTAACCCGCTTCTTAAATTATTTTTAATCGGATATTCAATCGTTTTTCCGGTAGGATCCTGCATTAAACCTCTAATACCAACCATCTGACTGACCTGAGCCGGATTACCACGGGCACCTGATATAGCCATCATATGAAGAGGATTTCGTTTATCAAAATTCTTGAAAGCTTCTTTCCTAATCAAATTTGTAGTCTCTGTCCAGGTTTTTACAACTTTCTGGTGACGCTCATTTTCTGATAACAATCCATTATGGAAAGACTCATTCATTATTTTTACAGTCTGGTCAGCTTCATTAATCATAGCAGTCAGATTAGAAGGCTGGACCATGTCATCTATCCCAATGGTGATGCCTGGTTTGGTCGCATATTCAAATCCGAGTTTCTTGATTTCTTCAATAATTTTGGCTGTAATATCACTTCCAAATTTGTCGAAACAGTCCTTTATATATATCTTCAGACTTTTGGAAGAAATGGTCTCGTTGATATATTCCAGATCATTCGGGTCTCGGTTCATTTCGATAAATAGTCTTTTCAGTTGAGTGTTGAAAATAATTCTTCCAACAGTTGTAAGAAAAGGCTTTTGGTTATTGTGATATACCTTAATCTTATCATGAACGGATACTTTACCTTGATGGTAAGCCATTTTTGCTTCTTCTAGGCTATGGAATAAATGAAGTTGTTCCTCATCCTTTACTTCATTGATATCAAGGGTAAGGTAATACACACCAAGAACGATATCCTGAATAGGCGCCATTATCGGCAATCCATTTTGAGGAGACATGATGTTACGAGAGGAGAGCATGAGTGTTTCGGTCTCGATGATAGAAGGCACAGATAAAGGTACGTGAACAGCCATCTGGTCACCGTCAAAATCTGCATTAAAAGGCGGACAGACTAATGGAGGAATCTGAATAGCTTTCCCCTCACATAAAGTAACATAAAAGCCTTCCACACCAAGCCTGTGTAGAGTAGGAGCACGATTCAATAATACCGGATGTGCTTTGATTACCTCATCCAATACCGACCATATGGCAGAGTCAAACTTTTCGATTTTTAATTTCGCTGAACGTAAGCTCTGCGCAATCCCTTTACTGACCAATCGTTCCATGACAAATGGTTTGAAGAGTTCTAATACCATTTCTTTTGGTAAACCGCATTGGTCGATATTTAACTCCGGGTTGACAACAATAACGGATCGTCCGGAATAATCCACACGTTTTCCGAGAAGGTTCTGCCTGAAACGCCCTTCTTTTCCTTTTAAAATATCGCTTAAAGAACGTAATGCCCTGTTTCCGGTTCCCAGGATAGGTCTTGTGCGTTTGCTATTGTCAAATAATGCATCAACTGCTTCCTGGAGCATACGCTTTTCATTTTGGACCATGATTTCCGGTGCATTAACCTCGATCAATTTGCGAAGTCGATTATTTCTGTTGAT
>JAQVYZ010000139.1 GCA_028708485.1 Caldisericia bacterium
GAATACCAATCCTGTTGAATGTAAAGAAAAAGGCAGGACTTACGCTGGAAAACTTCGATTGAAAGTACGCATCACTTTCGTCGATCCCGGAGAAATGAAAGAGCAATTAATTATGGTAGGAGAATTTCCCTATATGACTCCTACCGGATCTTTTATTATCAATGGAGTTGAGAGGGTGGTTGTTGCCCAGCTAACTCGGTCTCCGGGAGTATATTTTGAATCGGAAAATTTAAGCCGATTTGGTAAGACGATCTATAAAGCAACAGTAATTCCTGATCGCGGTTCATGGCTCGAATTTGAAACTGATGTTGATGGAACTGTATTTGTCCATCTTGATAAAAGAAGCAAAAAAATTCTAGTATCCGTATTATTAAAAGCATATGGGCTAACAGAAGAACAGATCAGGGAAGCATTTATCAGAGATACTATCGTTACGATGGATCCAAAATCAGAAGAATTTTTACGGTCTATCGGAAAAATATTAGCTGAAACGATTTATGATTTCGAGACAGGTGAAGATCTGATTTTGAGAGGAACAACCTTAACCAATAAAGATATCGCCATGATCTCTAAAATGCCGATCAATAAGGTCAGAATCATTGATAAGGGTTTACCGGAAAATGTAAAAACCACTTTAGAAAAAGATGATATCAAATCAACCGAAGATGCCCGAAAATTAATTTTTGTGAAACTAAGACCCGGCGAGAGATACACCGCTGAAAATGCCGACATACAGTTTAAGATGGTATTGACGGATGCGAAACGAAATGATCTTGGCGAGGTGGGTCGTTTTAAAATAAACAAAAAATTGGGTTTAAACTCAACTTCTCGAACAGTAACTTGGGAAGATATCGTTCAGATTGTGCAGTATTTTACAAAGATTGAACAGCAGGAAGGTAACAAAGATAATCGGGATCATTTGGGAAATAAACGAGTCCGGTTGGTTGGGGAATTACTGAAAAACAGTATGAGAATCGGTCTTTTGCGTGTTACTAAAAACATGCATGAAAGAATCTCTATCACCCCTGAAGAAGAAATTTCAGTTCAGAGCGTCATTAATCCGAGACCATTACTTGCCAGTATCAATGAGTTTTTCAGTTTAGGACAGTTGAGCCAGTTTATGGAAGAAACCAATCCATTGGCTTCCTTAACCCATAAAAGGAGGATTTCCTCGCTTGGACCTGGTGGTCTCCACAGAGAGAGAGCCGGCGCAGAAGTAAGAGATGTTCACCACTCTCACTATGGTCGTATCTGCCCAATCGAAACTCCCGAAGGAGAGAACGTTGGATTGATTAACTCCTTAACGGTATATGCCCGTATCAACCAGCAAGGATTTATTGTAACTCCTTATATTAAGGTTGTTGATTCCAAATTGACCAATGAAATTGTTGAGTTAACTGCTGACGATGAGGAAGTTTATCATATTGCCCAAGCAAATACTCCGGTCGATGATGAGGGGAATATTACAAGTGATACTTGTGTGGTGCTGTTTCACGGGGATGTTCTGGAGGTTCCAAAAGAAAAAGTTCAATTTATCGATGTATCCCCGCTCCAAGTTTTCTCAGCCTCTGCCAGTTTAATTCCGTTCCTGGAGCACGATGATGCCAATCGAGCTTTAATGGGATGTAACATGCAACACCAGGCAGTACCATTAATTTCACCTGAAATTGCCTATGCCGGAACCGGTATGGAACAGCAAGTTGCTGTAGATAGCGGCGCTGCTATGACATCATCTGAGAATGGTGTTGTCGGGTATGTGGATTCCTGTAAAATGATAGTATCTTCTCCAGCTTACGGTACTGAAACCGTTAAAGTTGGCTCCTTTAATAAAAATGTAAAAAATGACTACCTGGGTGAAAATATACCCAACATCGCTCAAGTCGGTGACCTCATTACCGGTGTTATGATGAACGAGTTGTTCAAAGCCGGTGTAAAACGTGTCAGCCACACAAAACAAGAAGATTTGGAGATTATAGAATTAGCGGAATTAGTTGTTCATGACAAAAACGAAGCCTTGTTGGACAAAGAATTAGCAGAAAAAGTTCTTCTGCCAACCGGGAAAATCTTGGCGGAAGCCGGGAAAAAAATTACCGAGACATTATTAAACCGCTTTTTTACAGCGAAAATACCTGATGTTGCAGTTCTTCAACAAGACAATACGGTTGCACATGAGTCTGTTTCCATTACTAGAATCATTCGAAAAGAAAACCTTCCCCAGGACCGTCTGTTGCTGGATACAAAACCATATTATGACGATTTACCATATGGTCAATTGATCAATCCATATATCATGCAGTTGATTAATTCAAAGATATTGCAATCCATCACCTTGATAAAACCCGATAAACTCAAAACCAGCGAGATTTTTATACTGAACAAAAAATTAATTCATCCTGTAGCTTTGGCTGATGATATTCTTTTGGATGGTCAACCTATCGCAAAAAAAGGGCAAGCCGTTACCCAAGAAATGCTAGCAAAACTGCTTGAGAATGGCGTTGATGACATTACAATCGGAAAAGATAAAGAGCATCAAATAGATAAGTTTAAGCGCACCAACCAAGACACGGTGATGAATAAGCGCCCCATCGTCAGAGCGGGTGATATAATAAAAAAGAACCAGGTGATCATGGACGGAGGGTCATGTGACCGTGGTCGTTTAGCGCTTGGTAGAAATCTCCTTGTTGCTTATATTCCATGGAGAGGCTATAACTACCAGGATGCTATCGTCTTATCTGAACGTATTGTAGAAAACGATGTACTGACTTCGCTTCACATTACTGAGTATAAAGTGCTGGTGAGAGATACGAAGGTGGGACCTGAAGAAGTAACACGTGACATTCCGAATGTTCCGGAAGAACAATTGCGCAACTTGGATGAAACAGGTATTATCAGGATTGGTACTGAAGTTGGTCCGAATGATATCCTGGTAGGAAAGATTACTCCTAAAGCAGAGAGCGAGTTTACGCCTGAGATGAAGCTTTGGAGAGCCATGTTTGACAAAAAGGGGCAAGATGTTAAGGATTCTTCCCTACGTGTAGAACCCGGCGAACGCGGCACCGTAATTGGTGTACAAGTTTTATCCAGGGAAGATGAAGAAAATCTGCCTATCGGTGTGAATAAAACCGTGAAAGTATATATTGGGCAAAAGCGCAAAATCCAAGTCGGTGATAAATTATCCGGAAGGCATGGAAATAAGGGAGTTATCTCGAGAATATTGCCTGTACAGGATATGCCATTCCTGGAAGATGGCACTCCGGTGGATATTGTCTTGAATTCTCTCGGTGTTCCTTCCCGTATGAATGTTGGACAAATCATGGAGTGTTTGCTTGGTTCAATCGCTGCCAGTGAAGGTTCATATGCAGTGAATCCTCCTTTTTCCGGTGTCTCTCCTGAGGAGTTAATGCAAAAACTTGAGGAACATAATATTCACTCGTTCGGTAAAAGAAAGCTTTTTGATGGATATACCGGAGAACCTTTCTATAATGACATTACTGTAGGATATGCCTATATTATGAAACTGAATCACATGGTGGAAGATAAAATTCATGCACGATCTACCGGACCTTATGCCTTAATTACACAGCAACCACTTGGTGGAAAAGCCCAATTTGGAGGACAAAGATTTGGAGAAATGGAAGTTTGGGCCTTGGAAGCCTATGGAGCTGCTTATACGCTTCAGGAAATGCTCACGGTGAAATCTGACGATACGGATGGACGGTTGGTTGCCTATGAAGCAATTTGTACCAGACGGTTGATTCCTTCCAGCAATAACCCCGAATCATTTCGAGTGATTATCAATGAATTAAAAGGATTAGGAATAAAACTGGAGACTGACCAGGAACAATATACCGCAATGGAAGAGAACCTGGACTTGAATCCATTCAAAGAAAACACTTCGGAGGTAGTGAATGAAGATTTATGATGCGAACAACATTCGTAATACTGCTTTAGTTTCTCACGGTGGATCCGGCAAAA
>JAQVYZ010000140.1 GCA_028708485.1 Caldisericia bacterium
GACTGGTAAAAACCTCCCCATCAGGAAAATTTTGATCCGCGCAACAATTAACCCAATTCCTCCCTGAAGTACCGATTATGATATCGGTATCCAATGCTTTGACATGGAAGGATTTTTTTGTACTTAAAATATCCACTACTCTTTGCTGAGTGGTTTTGATTTTCTCCCATAACTGAATCGGGTGATCCTGATCTACTAAACAGGCTTTATATACAAAATCCTCATAGTCGGCTAAAGACATGTTTGCTTCCTGAGCATCGGCATGAGTGGGAAACTGCGTGCCACACCAACGTAGCTCTTTGCTGTCCATTCTACGGTCAAAGGTTTTGATCTCTTTCTCTCTGGCCTGTCTTCTGCGTTTCAGTTTGTTTGGATTGACATTGGAAAGGTCACGTGTGTTATAATCCCCCCAAATTGTCAGTAATGCATCAATTTTCTCCGCTTCATATAAGCTGAGAGGATTTTGATAATTGATTTGCTCATCAGAAGCTAGTTTGAAAAACATCTCACTCAGTCCATCAGGAGTCAGTCTGACAATCGGGATTCCACCAGCAAGCAAAGTTGCTTTATACACCTCTTTTATCAAAGGCATGACGAAAGGAATACCTTGAATCATAAACAGGTCGTTCTTTTTGATTTTTAAGGAATAATTGACCAAAATATCAGCCATATTCTCGATTCTTTTATCTGCCATCGCAATCCTCCCTATGATCTATTTCATATAGTATACCCGTAAACAATTTTATTAAAAGTCTATTTAACTATATTTATAAAACAATTAGTTTTACATATTTTTAGTGTGTCAAGAACTCCCCCGACATATATGCAAATATTGGGAAATCGGTTATATTGATAGTCATAAAATGAAAAAAAAGAACAAACAAAATGAACCGACGTAGTTTGTTGTGGATTTTGTTAACCTTGCTGGTTGCTTCTTATATGTATTATTATTACGGATACAAAGGTAAAGTGATTCAGTTGGTCTCAGATACAGGTGTGATCACTTCTGTTGATTTTCCTTCAAAATCTATCACTGTCAAAAACATTAATAATGAAGAGCTGGTAATGATTTGTAATAAAAAAACAACAGTCTTGGATGACAAAGAGCAGCCGATTGAATTTGAGAGTCTGTTGCCCTCCATGTATATCAAGTATAATGGGTACCGTTCAAAAGCGAATGAAGATCTGGTAGTCATTCTTACCTCGATACAATTGACCGATGTTTCAGATATTCTTCTTCTGTCCCCGAGTTCATCATCTCCCATCAAAAGTTTTCCCATCGTGTTGCGCGGTTATGTCCGAACAGATACCCATCAAACTTATAAGTTGTATATCAATGGATTTGATCAAGGCTTGATTAACCCGATTAAAAGCGACTCTTCGAATGTTTATGGAATGTTTGAATGCTCCATTGCCCTTACCAGAGAGATGCTTCATGATTTAGAAGCAGTGTTAGAAATCAAGATTCAACCATCGGGAGATGGAAAAGCATTCACTCGACAGTATAAACTCGAATGGATGAAGAAAATTGAACTATATTTTGGTAATAGTAAGATGAATCCACAATCTGAAGATTGCACATCTGTTTTCCCTGTTCAAAGAGAGATCCTGGCACTGGCAGATCCTTCTGATATCGTTCACTTATTAATCCAAGGTCCCTCCGCTTCAGAAAAAGAAAAAGGATATTATTCTTCCTTACCGTTTGGAGCATCGATCAATCGCATTGAGAAGAAAAACAAACAGATTTCTGTTGATTTCAAATCTCTACATGCTAGTGGTGCGTGTCAGATTGACGGAATACTCTCTGAAATCAATCATACTTTGATCTCAGCCTATCCCGGATTTACGATTATTACTACGGAAAACGGCTCAATACTCTCTCCCTAAGGAAGCTTTTCTTCAATTACCGCTTCCCCGAAAACGACATCGACTTTCATATGAATTTGTGCAGATGATGTTTGAAAACTCTCGGTTTCATACACCTTATCCCCAAACGAGACGCTTCTGCCATCCGGTAAGGTGATATTCCCGAACACGCTGCTTGCTTTGATCTGAATAGGATCCTGAGGATTTATAAGAATAGTTCCCTGTCCGAAAATCACCGAAACATCTAAAACACGCTTCTTATCTTCTTTTGAAAGATTTGAATAATCCAGAGTGCTTTTCCCAAAAAGGATGTTTTCCTCTCTTTTATCCTCGGTGAATTTTGTTTTTACTCTCGGATAATCAGTTCCTATATGACATTTTCGAAAATCTTTTGGTATGATCAGCAGTTGTATTCCTAGAGCGATTAATAAAAAGGCCCAAAATAGGGTTCCGTAGGGAATGTTGTTAGGAATAAACTGATCCAGAATAATTAAAACACCAAAACCTAAGAGAAGGTATCCCCAAAAGAAGGGTTTAAAGAAAAAATTCATATTATTAGCTTCCTTTCATTTTTAAATAGTTTTTAAAATGTTTTGAATGATCTGCAATCTTCGGCTGTAATAAGAAGAAACCGTTGTTGGTTTTCTCGAGATATACCGTTCCAATAACGGAGCAACATAATGCAATTCCTCTTTAGAGGCTTTTGAATGAATATCATACAATACCCACACTGTATTATAGAAAGGGAAACGCCTCCATTTTCCTTTCCCGTCACGCAGAGATTTTAATATTTCCAATCCTCTTGGCAGCCTCGTATCAGCTTTATCAAGACTTCCATTCAATAAACCTCTCCAGTAGGCATTGGTACATTTACCACAACAAAACATACCCATCGGTCTTCCATAAATCTCTTCATCTTCAGCAATTTTGGCTCTCCAGGATTTTTTTGCAGTGGTTAATGCCTGTTGCACCTCCGGTATGGTTAAATTCCATCGTTGTAACAATCCCATCGCCTCTTCGCCTAAAATATGTGATGTAGCAGCACCTGATGTGATGGGTTCTCCGGTAAATAAATGTACGCCTTCTTTAAAATCAGCTTCGGTCGGAGCAAAAAGTCCGTGGTATGATCCTTTTATACCTCTTCTTTTGCTGATCCAGAGAGCGATTTTTTCCTTTTCCCGACTAGGAATGGTCTCCGAAAAAAGCTCTGCATGCAACACGTTATTGACAGTATTTGACAAGCTGGTTTCATCGAAATATTCCATATATACCCTCTTATTACGAACATATTTTACACAATAGTATATCGCAACAGTGAGAAAGTTACTGCAATTAAAATGAATATCTCTGGCTTGGCTACTTTACTTAATCAAACAATTGTATGAAACCAATAAAAAAAAGAAATTACTTTAACTATGACTTGGTAGTTGTTTTAACCCTTCTTGAAATCATCTCAGTTTTTTGTAAGATATAGTTTGGTGACCTTCGAGTCCGATACTGCTAAAGCGATAAACCATGCAGTCGGACCGGTAGGGTATAAGAAGAAATTCTTATGCCTCCCTTATTTGGAAAGGAGGAAACGAGTTGATTAGAGTATTTTGTTTTTATTTTTTAGAATTTATAGCTTTTCAACAGGTTTTATTCCATCTTTTTCCTATTCATGAGGTGCTCTATGTCAAAATCTAATTTCACGGTCAAATGGATTACAAAAACAGCCATATTACTTGCGCTATTGATTGTTATCCAGCTTTTTAGAATGCCTCAATTAATCACCGGCGTGATCGTTAATTTCATTCTTTTGCTGGCATTTGTTCAGGTGGATGTGTTCAGTGGGATTATTATCGGTCTGATCAGTCCGGTGGTTGCATTTTTACTCGGTATTTTAGCTGCACCTTTAGCTCCGATGATACCTTTTATCATGTTAGGGAACACGGTGTATGTAGCGATCTTTGCAATGATCAGAACCAAGAAACCGAATTGGTGGAAAGCGAGTATTGGCGTTATTATGGGAGCTTCTGTCAAATTTACCTTACTAACGTTAGCAGTAAGGTATCTGGTAAATGCTCCTCCCAAGATCGCTCAGGCAATGAGCATTCCA
>JAQVYZ010000141.1 GCA_028708485.1 Caldisericia bacterium
CTTTATTAAACGATAATACTGTCACCAATCTCTCCATGAACTAGATCTCCCTTGACGGCGTGCAGATTAAAAGAGAGTTAGCCAGAATTAAGATGGAATCTGATGCATTAGACAAGTTCATATCTCAGGCCAAACAACTGGATAAAGACGCTTCTGCCAGCCTTAGTCTGGATTATTCAACGCTGACCTTTCCAGACTTTTTCCGAAAGCACGCCAAAGCATATGATGCCTCCCATAATGCATCAACTCAAGAACAAGATGTTTTGATGAAAGACAAAGAGACTATTATCAAAGAATCTGCTGAAAGACAAAAAACATACAGAGCCTTGATGGATGTCACTCCATCCGGATATCCCTTGGAAGGAAAGGTGCTCACACAACACTCTATCCTCACCGGGCCGTGTGTATTATTAAAAGCGCCGGCTGGCACCCCTATTCATGCTACTGCTTCCGGAAAAGTAGTTGAAATAGAACAGACAGAGAAGGGATACCTGATCCAGATAGCCCACCAAAATCCCAACAATAACAAAAGTATTAGAACTTGTTACCATTTTTGTGATAAGCCGACTATTACTTTAAACCAACAGGTCAAAAAAGGTCAGGTGATTGCTTATGTTGGTGTATTACCCGGATCCAGCCTAAATATCATGGGATATCAGGTACAGATAGACCGAATCTATATTCAACCAAAGTAATAAGGAGAATCATCATGGCGTTTGGAAATAAACCAGAAGCCCCTCAAAAAAATGGATCTACCTCTTTTTTAGGGAAAGGGACTTTTATTGATGGGAAATTTTTAGTAGATGGCAATATCCGGATAGATGGTAATTTTAAAGGACAGATTGAGGGAAATGCAGACCTGATTATTGGAGAAGGCGCACTAATTGAAGCCTCCATTAAGGTCCGGAACCTGGTATTGATTGGCGAGGTTCATGGAAACGTGGAGTGCGCCGGCAAGTTGGAGATTCATAATACCGGGAAATTAGTGGGAGAAATTCATGCTGGAAAATTGGTGATTGAAGAGAATGCCATTTTCGAAGGATCCAGTGTGATGCATCCAAAAAAAGAGGATAAACCACCCTTACCATCTGAGAAAACATCTTTAAAAGTTGATGAAATAAAAAAATAAATGGTAGAAAAAGCTATAATAAAAAATAAAGAGAGTAGTATCTGATCGAAAGAATTACGAGGAGGAAACATGAGAAAAGTATATGGGATATTATTGGTATTGATGATTTTCACAGGATCTTTATTTATTTCCTTTGCCGGGTTCAGCGCAGAAAATGAAGTAGACTTGCTAGGAAATGATCCATGGATTGGATACGGTCATGATCAGAATGGTTCTTGTTATTCAAAATCCATGCCACAAGTACCTTTTGTGGAATCAGATAACTGGCCATTTGAAACCGATGGAGGATCACGATCGTTGCTCAGCGGCGGAACAGTAATTTATAATGGTATTCTCTATACCCAATATATGTCCGATATCCAGGGAGATACTTCTGAAGTAATTGCGATCAATATTGATAATAACGAAGAATTATGGCGTGCTGAATTAGAAGGTAGTTCTGCCTGGAAAATGGCTCCATATATTGATGTAGAAAAGAGTGTATTGTATGTTGCTTCAGGCAGGAGAGGGTTATATAAGAAAGAAGGTTCTCAAGGAAGAGGGGCATCAACGGTAACCGCACTTTCTCTTGAAGAGGGAGAAGAAATTTGGAAAACTGGTATTCAGGGTACCTTATCAGGCGGATTGGTATATGAGAATGGCGGAGTATATGTGAAATCTATTTTTGCTAAGGAAATATCAGAAGAAATTGACGACGTAAAGTATACTTTGGCGGATGATGGTAGTATGATCACCAAGTTAGATACTGAATCTGATGGAGAAATAGTTTGGGAAGCAGAGCTCGATGGTGCCTGGTTTTACCAATGGGATAGTCCTCCGGTAGCAAAAGATAATATTGTTTTTGTGAGCACCTCTGGGTTTAAAATTGGTGGAAGTATGGTACGTTTTGGAAACCCTGTTCATGCTTATGCAATAGATGCCGAATCTGGAGATACACTCTGGGAAAACACAGGCGACAGTGAAGATACCCGATTGTCCGGAGGTCTATGTGTCGATGAGGATTATGCTTATTTTTGTTTCACTAATATTGAGGGGAATAACACTGATATCAAATTATATGCCATAGAGAAAGATTCAGGCTCTGTAGATTGGGAGTATTCAACTTCCGGCATTACTTTTTGGTCCACACCAATTTATAATGAAAATTTTGTCTTTTTTATTTCTCGAGATGGCACTTTGTATGCTATCAATAAAGAGAATGGAAAAAAAGCATGGTCAAAAAAAGTAGCTGATTTAAGTCAGGGCTCCGTTATAGCCTGTACAGATCAATATGTTATTTCCGCTGCTTCTGTTGTTGAGAATAATACATTAACCGGATCAAAGGTTCAAATGTATGACCTGGAAGCAAAAGGAAAAAAGGTTTGGGATGAAAAATTTGACGATCTAATCAGCCATATATCATTTTATGGCAATTATTTTTTTATAAGCGGAATTAATGCGATTTATTCATATAAATCCGAAACCCCTATTTTATCCGTCTCGCCTGAAAAAATTGATTTGGGTAAAATAGAGAGAGCGACCAAGAAAGATGTCAAAATTTTAGTGAAAAATATCGGCATTGAAGGATTGGAAGCAACTGTAACGGTTTCAGATCCCTGGATGAAACTTAGTACAGATACAGCGAATGACAATACGAAAGAGATTATTTTAACAGTCGATACTACCGGTTTACTGGTGGAAGAATACTTTGGCAAAGTGATTTTTACAGGGAATGGAGGGAATAGAACCATCCCTGTCACCTTTAAAGTTATTGATACACAAGCCCCTAAGGTTGAGTGGGATTATTCTGGATTCGTCAAGATTGGCGAGGATTGGTACACCAACCAAAAGGAACTGACCTTAAAAGGGCAGACTGAACCTATGGCAAGCGTGAAGATCAATGGAGAAGAAGCAGAAGTGGATGCCGATGGCTTGTTTGAATTTTCTATTACGCTTCAGGAAGGAAAAAATGAGATACCCTATGAAACAGCGGATGATATTCCCAATCAAACCACCGCGACTTTAGTGATTTACCTCGATACCAAAGCTCCTCTTTTAACACTGACAACGGAAGATTACAGCCTGTATACAGAAGCTTCCGCCTATATTATGGGACAGACAGACGATAAAGAAGCTGAGATCAGCGTGAATGGAGAGATTGTTCCGATAGCTCCAAACGGCAGCTTTGCAAAGATGGTTGTTTTAGAAAAGGGCGTCAATAAGTTTACAGTCGAAGCGAAGGATAAAATCGGCAATATAACTTCTATTGAAATGCATCTGGTGTACCCGGAAAGGAAATTGATCATTCTGGTGATTGGTAAAAAAGATGCTGAAGTCAATGGTGATGTAGTCAAATTGGATGTACCACCCATGATACAAAAAGGGAGAACGCTTGTACCCATCCGTTTTGTTAGTGAATCATTCGGTGCTGAAGTAGGTTATGTGAAAGAAGAACAGAAAGTAACTGTTAATCTGTATGGGAAGCTGATTGAGATTTTTATTAACCGTACTACAGCGAAAGTAAACGGTCAACCGGTTATTCTGGATCTTCCCGCGATGATCATTCAAGGAAGAACATTGGTTCCGTTACGATTTGTATCTGAGAATTTAGGAGCCAAAGTTGATTGGGACGGTAAAACACAAACCATCACCATTACTTTCCCAGCTCCCCAATAAACTCTAAAGCCAATAAAAAACCCCCATGAGAAGTTTCTCATGGGGGTTTTTTATTGGCTTTACTCAGGTTTATTTAATCTGGTACTGTTTTAACCATTCGTTCTCTGTGATAATCAGAATCCCCAAGTTCTTTGCTTTGGTGTATTTAGATCCAGGGTTTTCACC
>JAQVYZ010000142.1 GCA_028708485.1 Caldisericia bacterium
TTTCAATGTTCACGCTTAACCTGTCCACCCATAAGCCTGCCTCGCTGACTAATCGGGTATCCGCTCCGGGAATGACTTTCAGATGGATATACCCGCCAAACAGGAACTCTTCCCTAAGTTTCTTCACAGATAGTACCAACTGCTCCATCGTATAATCGGGATTTTTCACCACTGCGGAACTCAGGAAGAGTCCTTCGATGTAGTTGCGCTTATAAAACTCGAGGGTCAGGCGACCAATCTCTTCCGGAAGAAAAGTGGCTCGTTGGTGATCATTCTCCAGCCGGTTAAAACAGTATTTGCAGTTATACACACAATCATTGGAGAGCAGAATTTTTAAGAGAGAGACGCAGCGCCCATCCGGTGTCCAGGTATGGCAGATACCGGCAACCGAATTGGCTCCGATACCCTTTTGACTTGATCTCGTACTCCCACAAGACGCACAGGAAGCATCATACTTCGCCCCGTCAGCCAATATCGCCAGTTTCTCTAACAAGGTCATGGGTTCACGTCTTCTAAGGGTATGGAGATGCTGTTATGGAGTTGGTTTTACTAGTTTTTCAAACCGTTCCAAGTACTCTTTGACAGTATCATCCGATATACCTACCCCTTCCACCTTAAAGTTGGTAAAAAAATCACTCAGTTCTTTCCTGGCTTGTTCTAGCCCTGCTTCACCTTTGGCTTTGTATTCTTCATAATACCCTTTTACCAGTTCGTTGATGGATGCCTCGAAAGCATCAATTTTCTCCTGTTTATCAGGACTTTCTGCAAAATATGCCTGAATCTGTTCCGTAAAAGCCTGTGTCACCTTCGCTTGTTGTTCTATCAAGGAGGCTGCTTTTTTGACTTTAGCCGTAAACAGCGAACAACTGGTTAAGCTCAACATCAAAGTAACCACGATCAACGCTATGCGGTATGTTTTTTTCATTTTTTTCTCCTGATTTCTTTTGTACCAGTATAGTTTTTTTCCTTTAAATCACCAAAAATAGAGACAAAATTGAGCCCTTTTACCGGTATTAAGAAAAAAATTAAGCGGATAGAACCGATTCTTGTGTTATAATTACCTAAAAATTGAGAGAACTGAGGCATCCAACCATGGGTGAAAAATGTAAAGTTTCTAGTTTTTCCGATTTAGGAACTAAGAGAAGACGGTCAGTCGAAACTGTCTATGTTACTTCTCTGCCTGATAAATCGAATGGAACACTTATCCTGCTGGCAGATGGATTTGATAATGATATCAACAGTAATCTGATCAGTAAATTAGTTTGCGAGAATTTTATCAGCCAATACTCTTCCCTGGAATTAATAAAACCTACGAAAGAGGCATTATCAGATATTTTCTACTCACTTCAGGAGTTTGTGCTACACAAGGGAACTTTTTTTAGCTCTCCCCATTTAAAAGCAGCCTTCATGGCAATTCTGGTATGGGATAACCGTTTACTTATCGGACATGTTGGTAATATCAGCAGTTTTTACCTGAAGAAAGGACCAAACGCTGAGTTAACCCGACTAACGAAACTCCGCAGGAATCAAACCATTGAAGAGATTCCCGCTCTTGGCATGAAAGGCGGATTAGATCTCGAGATCTTTGATATGGCTACCTCTCTCGGTGATAAGTTGTTCATTTTGACAGACGGTATTACAAATGTCATACCAGAAGAGGAAATACTCTCATATATCCGGAAATTCCCGAATGCCTCCTTCCCGAAAACGATTGTCAACCATGCCAATGAGTTGGAGACGGAAGATAATACCTCAGCGGTTACTGTGGAATTTGGCTCTTCCGCTCCGGTCAGCGCACCAATCGAATCCAAAAAATCAAAGCCAATGCCGGTCAAAAAAGAAAAACCTGTCCCAGCAGCAAAACCAAAATCGACCACCACACAAAAGAACCGTCCCTCTGTGTTGTTTATTGGGTGGATACTTTTGATATTACTAGTAGCGATGGCTCTTTGGCAGGGCTATCCCAGACTGCAAAGTTGGGTATCGTCACTTACCTCCAGGGAAACACCTGTTCCCATCACTCAGGTTCCTCCTGTTGAGGAACCGATCAAACAACCTGTGCCAAAGGATGTCGAAGTGTTATTTCAGGTGAATCCGACGAATACCTGGATTCAAGTGGTTTCAGGGAAGCTAGACCAAATTACCGATACAGACATACGCTTATACGAATCTCATGGAGAATCTGACAAAGCGATCCTGAAAGCAGGAGAGTATACTGTTTATGCTCAATTTGACGGATATATTCCCAAGATCAGTCATTTTACCCTTTCAGAGGATAAGCTGAATGACACGGTTGCCATCACCCTGGAGAAAAAACCAACCCCGCCTCCCGTCCCAAAACCTACCCCAGTCAAACCCACTCCCCCTCCGGTTAAACCCCCTGTAGTGACTCCGAAGCCCCCTATCCTGCCTCCACCTTCCCCTGTAGTGAAAGAGTGGTCAATCGCTGTCACTTCTCAACCCACCGGAGCAAAAATCTACATCAACAACCAGTTCCTCGGGATGTTCACCCCTGCCACCCTGAAATTCAAACCGGGAACTTATCTGGTTACGGTGAGTAAAGCCGGATATAAAGACATGAGCAGAACAGTGGTGTTTACGACTACCGCTCCGACATCCAAGACGATTCATTTTACCTTAGAGAAAAAAACAGCTTTTATTCCCGGACATCTGCTCTGTTTTTACCTTACATCAGGAGAAGCGATATGAAGAGATCATTAGTATGGTCATTCCTTGTTTTGCTCTCCATGCAATTCAGTTTTTTGATGCCCTCTTTTTCTGCAGAGGAAATCAACATTCAGCCTGTCACAAATCTGTCTGCATTAAAGATAAATGACATTCAAACCATACAAACCACCAAACCAGAATTAGTGATCGCCACAGCGGAAGGAGTTTATTCCACTTCCGACAGGGGAGAATCCTGGATTCAACTTGATAGAGGTTTGCCCCCCGGCGAAGTGCTTCAGCTCCATTATCAAGAAGCACCCTTTTTATTACTAGCTTCCGTGAAAAATGCCGGGATTTGGAAATGGCAGCCAGCCGGGAATAACTGGGTTTCTTTTAACACCAATCTTCCAGCCAAACAGGTGAATTGTTTCTTTAAAACGGAAAAGTACGTTTATGCCGGTTCCAATAAGGAAGGGCTTTTTCGGGTCAAAGTGGGAGCAGAAAAATGGCAGGATTTAAACTTTGATGATAAGAATCCTTTCTTGATTTCTTTAAACATACGGGATATTTATTTTGCTGATGAGAAAAGAGGCTGGCTGGCTACTGATACCGGGCTGGTTTCTACTGAAAACGAGGGAGAGGTTTGGGCGAGTCTGCAATCCAACGCCCTCAATAATGCCTCTTTATTCACTTTTTTTGTCTCTACAGAAAAAAACCTATTCTTTACAGGCACAGAAGATAAAGGAATTTACGCGAGTCAGGATGCCGGTAAAACCTGGAAAGAGTGGCGGTTGGAAGGATTACCTCCCCTCCCCTATTCGGTACGTTCGATCGTTTTGGAAACCTCAGCGAACCGATACTGGATCAGCACCGAAAAGGGTCTCTGGATTTCCAATCCCGAAACAAACTCATTTACATCCCATTCAGTGCTATCCGGAAAAAGCCTGTTAAAAGCGGTACAAGCTGAATTAGATGGGTGGAATTCCCTCTGGATCGGTTCTGAAAAAGATGGCTTATATCATTCTTTCACCGTAAAACCCCCTTCTAAGCCTACTGACTTAACGTACGCTATCGGAAAAAAGACTGTTGAGCTCTCCTGGAAAGAATCAAAAACAGGATCACACCCTGTTGCGGGATACACTATTTATCGTAAACCAGCCACTGAAAGCTTATTTCAATCGGTTGGAACCAGCAAAACCTCTTCCTGGACAGATCAGGACGTAGAATGGTTAGATACATATGACTATGCAGTCCAGGCATTTGATACCAATG
>JAQVYZ010000143.1 GCA_028708485.1 Caldisericia bacterium
CATGCAAACCCTTGAAAAAGTAAGAACCTCTTTATTGCAACAAACCGGCAGAGTGGTTTCCGTGACTGGCGATTCCGAGATACTATCCTCTCTGCAGGGGGAGATTCAATCTCTAAACCTGTCCTGGCCAGCAAGGCAAAGTGGCATAGCGAAATGGGAGATTCCGACCGTTCCGGTGGAAGAAGGCATTCAGACATGTGCCAGAGTACAATATGTCGCAAAAGGATACAATTATAAGCGTAAAGGATATCCTTATCATGGGAGTTATATGGTGATCGACAATCTGTTATCCTATGATTATCTCTGGAGCCAGATCCGTGTTCAGGGCGGGGCGTATGGTGCGAATTCACAGATTAACCGCAATGGCAATATCGGATTTGTTTCCTACCGTGACCCGCATCTGAGGGAAACGATCGATGTCTACCGGAAAGCAGCGGCTTTTTTAAAAGACTTTCAAGCTAGCCAACGCGTCGTGAATTCCTACATTATCGGTTCTCTCAGTAATTTAGATCAACCTTTGACTCCATCACAACAAGGGGACAGAGCGACTCGGTATACGATGGCTGGGATGACGAAAGCGTTTTTGGATCAGGAGCGGGAGCAGGTCTTCCGTACTACTTTAAAGGAGATTCATGCCTTTGCGCCGATTCTGGAGGAATGCATGAAGATGCCGTATACCTGTGTACTGGGAAATGACAAGAAGATAGATCAGGAAAAAGCACTATTTAATAAGCTGACGAAGCTGGCTATATAGATCAGATTTGTCAGGAGTTTTCTGCTGATCCGTTTTCGATGATGGTGTCGGGTATATAGCCGTGGTATTGGGCTTTGAATAACCTGGCATAGTGCCCGTTACTCGACAATAACTCTTCATGGGATCCTTTTTCCTGAATTCCTTCATCGGTTAATACGACAATGGTATCTGCATTCTGGATCGTGGATAATCGATGAGCGATGGTGATGGTAGTTCTGTTTTTTGACAACACCTCGATGGCTTTCTGAATCTCTGCTTCTGTCTCATTATCCAGAGAGGAAGTGGCTTCGTCGAGTATCAAAATGGGGGGATTTTTCAGGAAAACTCTGGCTAGAGCGATTCGCTGTTTCTGCCCACCAGAAAGCTTGACTCCTCTTTCTCCGACAAAAGAATCTAATCCTTGCGGGAGGGATCGGATAAATTCATCAATTCGCGCTTGTTTAGCGGCTTCCCAAATCTCCTCCTCCGTGGCCTCTACCTTGCCGTATACGATATTCTCCCGTAAAGTACCCCAGAAGATGATAACATCCTGCTGAACACACCCGATCTGTTTCCTGAGTGATTCCAGCGTATAATGCTGAATGGGGAGATGGTCGATTTTAACTGCTCCCGATGCCACGTTATAGAAGCGTGGAATCAGGTTTGCTATCGTGGTCTTCCCTACTCCCGAGGGACCGACTAACGCAACATTTTCGCCAGATTTTATCGTCAGGGAGAGATCATGCAACACATCTTTGTCGCTTCCCTCGTAATGAAAGGACACATGATCCAGTTCGATGAATCCCTTACATTGTGAAAGTTTGACTGCGCCAGGATCATCTTTGATATCCGGGGTGATGTCCATGATCTGGCAAAAACGTTTAAAACCACTGATACCGGATTCAAACATCTCTACAAACATCATAAGGCGTCGGATAGGCTGGAACATAAAAGCGGCATACATCACGTAAGCCACAAAACTGCCAAAGGAAAGCTGGTTATGCATAATAAAATAAGCCCCTAAAATCAGTACGGTTAAGTTCATCAGATCGATCAGAAATCCGTTACCGCCACTAAATACGGCGATCGCTTTGTACACTTTTTTCCAGGAATTGCGGTATTCAGAGTTGATCAAATCAAACTTTTCCATTTCCACGGCTTCATTGGTGAAGGATTTCGTCAGGTAGATACCGGAAAAACTGGATTCGATTCGGGCATTCATCTCTCCGTGTGATTCACGCACCTTATTGTAAGCGGTTTCAATATCTCGCCTCTTTAATACAGAGAATACCACTAACAACATCATGACAAAAAATAAGCAAAGTGTCATAAAGACATGGATTCGGATCAGAAAAAAGAAACTGCCTAAAAACATCAGTAGCGAAATCAACAGGTCTTCCGGTCCATGGTGAGAAAGTTCAGCAATATCCCTCAAATCACCGACAAATCGATTGACCAGCTGGCCTACTTTTTGATTGCTGAAAAAACTATACGGTAAGTATTCAATATGTCGGAATAAGTCTGTTCGCATATCATGCTCGATGAGAGTACCCATTGTGTGACCGTAATAACCGACTATGTAGCTGAATACCATTCGCAAAATAAAAAAAAGAAGTATGAAGCTAGCCACAATCAGCATAGTATGCCAAGCATGATAGGGGATCCACACATCCATAAATTGCTTGGTTATCATAGGAAAAGCGAGATCAATGCCCGCCATCATCAATGCACAGCTCATATCGAGCCAGAACAACGATTTATGCGGTTGATAATACCGGATGAAGCGACCGAGTGTGTTCAATAGTTTACTTTACAATCCTTTCATCCATTTTTCAATGTCATCTACCGTTTTTGGAATCTTACAAGACAGTATCTGATATCCTTTTTGGGTGATCAAGACGTCATCTTCAATTCGGATGCCGACATTTTCATCCTGGAAATACAATCCTGGCTCTACCGTGATAACCATTCCTGGCTCTAACACATCACGTTGACCGACATCATGCGTATCTAAGCCAAGATAATGGCTGACACCATGATAATAGAATTCCTGTAATTCGGTATCGTTCTGACATTTACCAATTGTCTGTAATCCTTTCAACAGCTCTTTTCGGGCAGTTTTGTTCAGTTCTTCAAAGGCTAACCCGGGCTTGATCATATCAATGACTGCCAGCTGTGTATCTAATACTATTTGGTACAAAGTTTTTTGGGGATTGGAAAAATGACCGCAAACCGGAATCGTCCTGGTGATATCAGCGCTGTAATACTCCCATTGAGCACCCAGGTCCAGCAACAGCAGATCACTTTCCCCCATTATGGCACAATTATCGCAATAGTGTAGAGTTGCTGCATTTTTTCCACAGGCGGCAATTGTTTTAAACGCCTTATCGGTAACGCCATTTTTACGTAGAATAAAATCAAAATAGGCTTCCATCTCATACTCAGTCATTCCCGGTTGACTATGTGTCACTAATTCAGTTAATCCCAGATGAGTCAGCTCAATCGCTTTTTCGATCAGCTTGATTTCTTCTGGTTGTTTTATTCGGCGCAGAGCATGTATGTTGGGACCAATATGGTGGGAGGAAATATGAGGGTACTTTGATTGCAATGACTGATTCAGCATTTGTTCCCATGTAAATGCTTCTTGCCAGCTTCTGCGTTGAAAATCCATCCAAACTTTTGGTTGATGAAGCACTATAATCTCATTATGAAGGGTTTTCTCAAAGCTATCGAAGGATTGGATATAGGGGATGCCTGAAAGATCTTTGGCTTCAGCCTGAGAGAGTTTCTCCCCTATCCATCTGGATAGTACCGGATCGTTATTCTCGATGAATAGTTTTTCTCTGCATTTTTGATTCGATTTTACTATCACCAATATAATGTTGTCTCTGTCGATGCCGGTTAGGTAATAGAAATTACGATTGGGAGTGAACGGGTAGGTTTCGTCCCCTGTTTTGTACAACATGTTTCCGCTATATACTACCACAATGGATTCATCTGGCAATTGGTCTATCAGCCGTTTTCGATTGTCTGCAAAAAAATCAGATTTCATATCTCTCTCCTTTAAAAAACTATTCATCCACCATTTTACCAGGTTATTTTGTTTGCCATAATCCATGAATATTACAATATTCCCGCACTTTCAAAATTGATATACCTGATGGGAATTCTGCTTCAGGAACATTTCCTGGTAGCAAG
>JAQVYZ010000144.1 GCA_028708485.1 Caldisericia bacterium
AGTTAATGAGATGCTTTAGCTGGAATGTTTTCTTCTTTTCAGCACTTCTTTGACGATCTGCTCTCCGCTGCTCCATTCAGATTCCTTTTCTTGTTTTAATTTCGTGTAAATCTCAGCGATTTCCCGTTGGTTTAGGCCAATACTCAGCAGAATCTCCTCAGCCTCGTTCCAGATCAGCGGGTGTGAGGTGGGAAGCTGCTCTTCATCATAGACACCTGTCCAATTTTTAAACTTATCCGCTAGATACGGGATGATCTTTTTCGCGGTGTTCGCACCCACTCCGGGCACTTGAGTCAACGCCTGGCTGTTCTGTTGATGAACAATCTGCAGAAGCGAGGGGATATCGAAGGTATTCAGCACACTTAACGCTGTCTTAGCACCAATACCGGGAATATCCAGCAACAGGTGAAACGCTTGCAGGGCTTCTTCATTCTCGAACCCGTACAAGACCAGTTTATCGTCTCGCACATACAGCTGGGTATAGATTTGGATGGAAGTACCGGTCTCGTACTTTGCCGTATTCGGGACCATGATTTTAAACACAATCCCGGCTGGAATCCGGAGAAGAACCGCATCAGTAAGTATCCCGCAGATCGATCCGCTAATCGAATAGATCATCTGAGCCATCCTCATGTTTACCGTTAAAATAATGACACAAGGCTACCCCGACAGCATCGCAGGCATCATCAGAGACAGGCAGTTCGCATTGCAGGATCTTCTCTGCCATCCATTTGACTTCTGTTTTCTGTGCTCTTCCAAACATAGTCAGACTTTTTTTTATTTCTAGCGGGGTATACTGCCCAATCTGCAATTGATGCATGGATCCTGTCAACAGCAAAACTCCCCTGACTTCTTCAATGGTCAGAGCCGTTTTTACATTCTTGTTGAAATAAATTTTTTCCATTGCCAGCGAAGTAAAATCATATTGCTTAATCTTATTGGAAAAAAAATTAAAAATCAGATGAAGGCGTTCGCTCGTAATTCCTTTTTTTGTTTTCATCACATCGGCTTCCAGAAGGGAAAACGTGCCTTCTTTCACCAGAAGACACGCATAACCGACATTCGCAATCCCAGGATCAATGCCTAAAATCAGCTGATCCTCAATTTTCCTCGTAGAACTTCTCCATCTCTTCATCAGATATGTCATAATTACCGAATACTTCGTCAACGTCGTCGTGCTCATCCAATTCAGTGACCAGTTTCAACAATTGAGTGGCTTTATCGCCTGTTAAGGTAACCCAGGTGCTTGGAATCTTGGTGAGTTCAGCGGTTTCTATCTGCACTTTGGCTTTTTCAAGCAGGTCTTTGCTGGTGTATAAGGATTTCGGATCCACCGTTAATACGTATCGATCATCTTCCAGCTGGATATCGTTGGCATTCACCATCGTTCCGTATTCGAAAGCCTGCTCTTCATCTTTCACATCTTCTCCCAGCACGATACGCCCCGTCGGGGTGAACATCCAGGAAACGCATCCCTGCTCTCCCATGCTCCCTCCGAATTTGCTGAATATCTTGCGCATCTCGGCGCCGGTGCGGTTTTTGTTGTCTGTCGTCACGTCTACCATGACGGCGACGCCATTCGGTCCGTATCCTTCATAGGTGAGTTCTTCGATAACGGATCCGTCTTTTAGCTCTCCGTTGCCTCGCTTGATCGCTCTTTCTATGTTATCCAGAGGCATTCCGCCGGCTTTGGCTTTTTCAATAGCGCTGCGCAGCCTGGGGTTGGAATCTATATTGGTTCCTCCCTCTCTGGTGGCGATCACTACTTCTTTTCCTAATTTGGTGAAGAGTTTACCTCTCTTGGCATCCTCAGCCTGTTTTTTCCCTTTTATGTTATGCCATTTTGAATGTCCTGACATAATTCCCTCCTACTGTTTTTCTTGATTTGATTTAAAAAAAAGCGATGAATCCTATCATCTTGTGTTAATTCAGGATGAAAGGTCAATCCAAATTGTCTGCCTGACCTAACAAATACAGGGTGACCATGATGATCCCTGGCCATCACCTGAACAGATGGACCTGTCGACAAAATGATGGGGGCTCGTATGAAAACCGCTCTGAATGTCTTCTCAAAGCTTTCAATGCTGACCTCCTCGCAAAATGAAAAATATTGTGGACCGTACCCATTTCTTTTCACGGTGATATCCAATTGTCCCAAAGACTTCTGGATCGGGCTGGTCGTTTTTTTGGCCAGCAGAATTAAGCCTGCACAGGTTGCCATCACGGGTAGTCCATGAGAAAGAACGGACTGTAAAGGATCCAGTAAGTTCGAAAATTCGAGCATTTTCAACATTGTGGTGCTTTCTCCGCCTGGGAAAAGCAAACCATCGAGAGCTATAAGCTCTGAAGCCTTTTTTACACGAATCGAATCAGCTCCCAAAGAAGCCAGAATCATCT
Organism: Caldisericia bacterium; assembly: GCA_028708485.1. Classification (GTDB taxonomy): domain Bacteria; phylum Caldisericota; class Caldisericia; order UBA6126; family UBA6126; genus UBA6126. The sequence continues at coordinate 2,398 of JAQVYZ010000144.1, forward strand.
CATGTTCTTCAATAGCACCCTGGAACCCGAGTAAGCCGATGAGCATGCTTTATTGTCCCCTGGAAGCCAATCTATCCGTCTCAGCAATCAGGTGAATATCAAGACCTTTCATTGCCTCGCCGATGCCCTCAGATACTGTTGCCAGGATCGAGGGATCATCCCAATGAGAAACGGATTCCACAATGGCTTTGGCTCGAACTGCTGGATCGGTGGACTTGAAGATGCCGGAACCGACAAACACGCCATCCGCTCCCAGAAGCATCATTAATGCAGCATCTGCTGGAGTAGCGACGCCACCGGCGGCGAAATTCACAACGGGAAGTCTTTTTAATTGACGAACTTCCAGTAACAGGGTGTACGGGACCTGTAAGTTTTTGGCTTCGGTAAACAGTTCTTCTTCAGCCATACTGGCAACTTTACGAATCTCGGACTGCACCTTGCGCATATGCCGGACAGCTTCCACGACATTACCGGTACCGGCTTCTCCTTTGGTGCGAATCATGGAAGCGCCTTCAGCGATACGGCGTAAAGCTTCTCCCAAATTTCGGCAACCACAGACAAAAGGCACTTTAAACTGTGATTTATCGACGTGGTTCTCTTCGTCGGCTGGGGTTAATACTTCGCTCTCGTCAATATAATCCACTTTCAGGGCTTCCAGGATACGGGCTTCCATAATATGCCCGATCCGGCATTTCGCCATCACCGGGATCGTTACGGCAGCTTGAATCTCTTTCACCTTCAGAGGATCGCACATTCTGGCTACTCCACCGGCAGCTCGGATATCGGCAGGAACTCGCTCTAATGCCATAACAGCGACAGCGCCTGCTTTTTCAGCAATCAAAGCCTGTTCGGCGTTGGTGACATCCATGATGACGCCGCCCTTTAGCATTTGAGCTAATCCACGATTGGTAACTATTAAATCATTATTCATCTCATCCTACTCCTCATAATATATAATCTGATAATTCTTTTCAGTATATAAATAGTATAGTACATTCAAACACTCTATTCTATAGAATTTTTTTCATCTTTCAATGCGGATTTTGGATGCAAGTATTCTTCCTTTTTCTGGAGAATATATTGGCTGGCTTCCTCGCTTGTATGAAGATTCCCTTCCGATTCCTGCTCCATCAAGTCTTCCATTATTAGCCGAATCAGGGGAGAGGGAGGAATTTGTAGGATTCCCATGATGATATCGCCATTCAGGAGAGGTTTTCGAATATTTTTTTGGGGGGAATACGCAAAATCGAGCCAACGAGCGATGAACTGTTCATATTCAGTCAGGGATCCCATTGGTAGCATACGGGTAGCATAGGCATCCGCCAATGCAAGAAGAAGTGATCCGATCGCTGCCTCCCCTAATTGTCGGAAAAAGCGGAATTGTGCATTCGGGGTGACATATTCAGCGGAAGAGAGGCCATGAGGACGCATATGTGTCCGAATCAATACTAAGATATACTCAATCTCTCGCCTGGACCATCCCTGATGGCTTAAAAAAGGTTCTGC
>JAQVYZ010000145.1 GCA_028708485.1 Caldisericia bacterium
GCAATGTCGTCCTGGATCGGTGCCAGGGGAACCTATCTGGTCAGCGGCATCATTGGAGTAATCGGCACGATTATCATTTCCTGGGTGTTTTATAAGCACCAAAAATCTGCCTCTATTTCAAACCAGTTGCTTAAAAAGGAATCAGAATGAAACAGAAAGTAGTAGCCTTTACCGGAGGAGGAACTGCCGGCCATGTCATGCCGAACTTATCCATTATGGAGACCTTGCAACAACAAAATCAGGTGAAATGTCACTATATTGGTTTAAAAGACGGAATTGAACAGAAAATTATTGGATCAAGCGTGAAAATTCCTTATCATGTCATACACAGCGCAAAATTTAACCGTTCTTTGCGTTTTTCAAACCTTTTTGAGTTAAGGTGGCTGCTAAAAGGGATTCAGGAAGCCAAAAAGGTTCTTCAAGAAATTCAACCTGACCTGATCTTTTCTAAGGGCGGTTATGTCTCATTTCCGGTAGTCATCGCCGGGTATCAAAAGCATATTCCCATGATAGCCCATGAGTCTGACATTACTCCGGGATTAGCTAATCGATGGAGTGCCAAATTTGTTAATAAAATCCTAACTGCTTTTCCAGAAACCACTGCCTATTACCCAAAAAAAAGTCAGATGGTGGGCACTCCTATTCGATCTTATCTTCTTCAGGGCGATCGGGAGAAAGGTTTCAGTATCACTCACCTGCCGAAAGAGAAGCCGGTTGTTCTGGTAATGGGAGGTAGTCAGGGCTCTGTCTTTATTAACCAACATATTCGCTCATTATTACCAATTTTATTAGTTCAGTATTCGATTCTTCATATCTGCGGTACCGGTCATCTTGACGCTTCTTTACAAGAAAGGAAAGGATATTTCCAGATTGAATTTGCTATGGAAGAATTAGCTCATTTCTATGCGATGTCGGATCTTGTCATCTCTCGTGCCGGCGCAAATTCAATTATGGAATTGGCTGCTCTTCAAAAACCAAGCATATTGATCCCTTTAAGTCGGAAATATAGCCGTGGTGATCAGATTGCCAATGCCACCTCATTCGAAAAACACGGCCTCAGCTTGAAATTAGAAGAAGAGGATATTACCGGTACGATGATACCTGATACGCTTAAATGGTTATGGAATAACCGGGACGCTTTTCAACAGAAAATGAAGCAATTTTTTCCATCCAACACAACTGAAAAAGTCTGTGAAATCATCTCGAACTATTGGTGATTCAACGCTATTTGCTTGACTTTTCCCAATACAAGCATAAAATTACATGCTTCATCATGGTTATGATGCTTGGGAGGGTATTATGTATGTGGTGATAGTCGGTGCCGGTAAAGTTGGTTTTAATCTTGCTCAGGAATTAATCAATGAAGATTATAAAGTAGCTTTGGTTGAACAAGATAAGGAGAAATGCGAATCTCTCGCCAGCAATTTAAACGCTCTTGTTATTAATGGTGATGGTGCAGATTTTTTGATTCTGGAATCTGCAGGCGCTCAGAAAGCCGATTATATTGTCTCTGCTTCTGGAAATGATGAGGTTAATTTTGTCGTTGCGATGCTCGCGAAAATTGCTTTCAAAGCTAAAATTGCCATTGCCCGGATCAATGATCCTCGTAATGAACAGATCTTTAAAAAAATGGGTATTAATTATACTTTTACCAGTACGAATATCGTTGCTAAGCTGATGTTCGAAACGATTCGCTATAAAGAGGCCGGACTAACACATGTTATTCCTGATTTTCTCAACAAAAAGAGCCGTTTAAGCATGTTTCGTTTTGTGATTGAGAGTAACTACATCTCTATCGGTAAAACGTTGGCTGACCTAAAAATGCCCGTTGGATCCTTGATTATTGCGCTTGTAAGGAATGATGATGTTCTGATACCTGGTGGTAAAGACATTATCCAATCTGGAGATGTTCTTTACGTAAATATGAAAAAAGACCTTTATGATAAAGTCAAATTAATACTCACTGATACAAATGATGAGGCTAATGCTGAATAAACAAAAAATTCTTTTTTTGAGTCCTTTGAGAGAAAGATGGAAAGAGCAGATTGATTTGCTTAAGGCAGAATTTACGGATATTGAGTTTGTCACGAAAGAGGATACCGATCATATTCTATCACTCCTGCCGGAAGCTATGGGGATTATCCCGTTTCGGATTACTTCTGAGCAGGTCTTGTCTGCCAAGAACCTGAAAATTATCTTTATTCCCTGGTCCGGGACAGATGCTTTACCATTAGATACTATACGAAAATCCGGTTGTATGGTTGCTAACACACACGGAAACGCTTCCTCTGTCGCAGAACACGCCGTTACCTTAGCCTTGGCCGCGATGCACAGAATAATACCCTACCATCAGGATTTACAGCAAGGACTCTGGCATGGTTTCATTAAAGGTTTCTCTGAATCTGACCAATGGATGAGATTGACCGGAAAGCGTTGTACTATTCTGGGAACTGGTGAGATTGGTTCTTTGCTCGCGAAAATTCTTCATGAAGGATTCCAATGCGAAGTGAAAGGATGGAAGAAACATCCCGTTTTAGATTCATTGCCCTTTTTCGATTCTATCGAAACGGATCTTCATCAAGCTGTTCTTGATGCTGAAATCGTATTTATCACTCTTCCTCTGACAGAATCAACGAAGGATCTGTTTAATCAAGATAATATAACTTGGTTGGCAAATAAACTGATTATCAACACTGGAAGAGCGACCATTTTGAATGAGATAGCTCTTTATAAAGCTTTACAGGAAAAATTAATTCTTTACGCCGGGCTGGATGTTTGGTACGACTATCCTATTGATAAACAAGAACCGAAATATCCCAGTAAACTGCCTTTTCATGTCCTTCCAAATGTAGTGATATCCCCTCATATCGGTGGGTATTCCCGAGAAGGCCAGTACCAGATGCTTCTGGATACGATGGCAAACATCAGGGCTTATTTAAAAACCGGTAAGCCGATCTGGCAAGTGAATCTGGATAAAGGGTATTAATCACTCGTAGGCACTCAGATAGCTTTCTTGATCCGGTGTTAATACATCAATCTCTGCCTGAAAAGATTTTAGCTTTTCCCAGGCAACCAGCTGGTCAATTTCATGCGGCACTTCATATAAGCCGGGCGTTAATGTGTGATGAGCCAGATATTCCGCTGATAATCCCTGAAGAGCAAAAGAGGTATCCATTATTTCAGCGGGATGACCGTTACCGGCAGCTAAATTCACTAATCTGCCATCGGCTAGTACATTAATATGTTTACCAGAAGGGAGAGTAAACTCGGTAATATCGGGCTTAACATTCCTGGATTCTACAGCATATGCTTCTAAAGCTTCCATATCGACTTCAATCCTGAAATGACCAGCATTGGAGAGAATCGCCCCCTCTTTCAACTGTTCAAAGTGTTGGGTAGTAATGATCTGATTACATCCAGTGACAGTAATAAAAAAGTCACCGTATTTCACCGCTTCATTCATCGGCATCACTCGAAATCCATCCATTTTCGCCTCTATCGCTTTAATCGGATCGATTTCTGTGACGATAACCTCTGCGCCAAGAGCTTTTGCGCGCATGGTCACCCCTTTTCCGCACCACCCATAGCCGGCCACCACGACAGTTTTTCCTGCAATAGCCAGGTTTGTAAGATGCATGATGGAGGTCCAGACTGATTGTCCTGTGCCATACCGATTGTCAAACAGGTATTTCATACGCGCTTCATTGACCATAATAACGGGAATGCGAAGTTTTCCTTCCCGGTGTCTTGATTTCAAACGCATCACACCGGTGGTTGTCTCTTCTGATGCACCACGAATGGTATGTAGTAAGGTTGGATACTCTTCATGTAAAAGCTGTATGACATCTCCACCGTCATCGATGAT
>JAQVYZ010000146.1 GCA_028708485.1 Caldisericia bacterium
ACCGGTATGGATACTTTTACCTTATTACCTGCAGCAGGCGCTCATGGTGAGTTAACAGGTATGATGATCGTGAAAGCATATTTTCAAAATAAAGGAGAGGCTGAAAAAAGGACTAAGATACTGATACCTGAATCAGCACACGGCACCAATCCAGCATCCGCTGCTTCTGTCGGATTTGAAATTGTCGAAGTGAAATCTACTAATTGCGGAGGAGTGGATGTTGCTCATCTAAAAGAAGTTATGAATGAGCAGGTCGCTGCTATCATGTTAACCAATCCCAATACTGCCGGTGTTTTTGAAACCGATATTCTTGAAGTGGCGGATATTATACATCAAAACGGTTCTTTGCTTTACTATGACGGCGCCAACCTGAATGCCTTATTAGGACAAGTACGTCCGGGAGACATGGGATTTGATATTGTCCACCTGAATTTACATAAAACTTTCAGCACTCCCCATGGTGGGGGAGGACCCGGGTCCGCTCCGGTTGGCGTGAAAGAATATCTTAGAGAATTTCTTCCTGTGCCGGTTATTCGTGAGAGGAACCATCAAATAACAAGCAAAACTGACCAATCTAACTCAATTGGGATGATTCGTTTGGCCGGATCTAATTTTCAGGTTATAGTAAAAGCATACCTATACATTCTAACAATGGGAAGCGATGGCTTAAAGAAGGCCAGCTCCATCGCCGTATTAAATGCTAATTATATTAAAGAAAAATTATCACCTTTCATTCCTGCCGGTGTACCATGTATCTGTATGCATGAATGTGTTCTCTCCGCAAAAGATTTAGCTGTGTATGGCGTTCAGGCGAAAGACATATCCAAACGTTTAATTGATTACGGATTTCATCCACCAACGAATTACTTTCCGTTAATCATCCCTGAAGCTTTAATGATCGAGCCAACGGAAACCGAATCAAAAGAGACAATGGATCATTTTATCGATGTTATGAAAAAGATTGTGCAAGAAGCAAAGGAAAATCCTTCATTACTACTTGAAGCGCCACATTACACCCCTATCTCAAGACCGGATGAAGTGAAGGCAGCTAAAGATTTGAACGTATCCTATTAAGAAGATCTTTAAAAGACACCTTTATAGAAGTAGTTCTTAAAGGTGTCTTTCTTTTTTTTCAAACAAGAAAAATCCCTGAAATGTGATATAGAGTATCTCTTTCATATTGCCTTTACTCTTTTGGAGCATCAGAATAAAGTTGGGAATTAAACGTATAAAACCAACCACAGGAATCAAAAGAGAAGGAATAAAAAGAGTGTGATAGGGAGCATAATTAAATACAAAAATTGGCAGCAAACCAAGGCTGATGCCGATACCAAGCGATAAATTGTTAAAAAGAAAACCCACTACTAAAAAAATAAAAAATAAGAAAGAGAATAATCCAGGAAATAAAGCAAACAAAACACCACTTGATGTAGCGCCGCCTTTTCCTCCTTTAAAACCAAGAAAAACCGACCAATCATGCCCGGCAATGACTGCAACAGTGCTGACAGAAAGCGCTGCCACACTAAATTCATAATGCTTGGCTAACCAGATGGGGAAAAAACCTTTCGTAAAATCAATGATAAAAGTGGCGATTCCATAAAGCGGTCCAATCGATTTAAACGCATTGAGGGTTCCCATGTTTTTGGTTCCAAGGAAACGTATATCTGTTTTCTTCTTAAGATAACCAAAAATATAGGCAGTAGGAAAGGAGCCGACTATGTAAAAACCGATGGCAGAAAAAGTTTCATATATCCTCATATGAAATGTATTATACATAAATAGGGAATGATTTTAACAAAATCAATATTTACGAAATAGAGCATACATCTGTTTTGAAATTAATTGAACAAAATGGAAATAATGAAATATTAATAATCAAAGCTTTTAATAAGCGTTAGAATGGCTTATATTTTAAGAGTAGCTTCGAACAAAGGAGAAAAACATGCTGAGAAAGAGCATCAAAATCATCGCTTTTATTGTCATTGTTTGTTCTGGATTCTCTCTCCACTCTTCTTCACCACTCATTTTCGCAAAGAATCAAGACGAGATCTGGAATTTTTATAACAATCAATTAAATGGGGGTGCCGTCTACCAGGTATTCGTGGATCCAACTTCGCAAAACTGGTATTGTTCGGTGAATAAAACCAGTTTATATACAAAAAAGCGGGGCAATGATTACTGGGAAAAGATACCATTACCTCAAACCAATACCTATATACAGTACATTTATCCTTTTTCCTCGTATTTTCTTATGGTTGCTGATCAAGGGATGTACTTATATCACGGACAATATCAGGAACAAAGTCTTTGGGAAGAATTAGAAACTCCAAAAGCGATAAAAACCATTGAAATTCTAAAAACATCCTATCAAAATAAAGAAATTTACTGGATAGCGACTTCCAGCGGATTATTTTTTTCTTACGATGCTGGGGTTGAAGACCCCGATAAGCTGTTCCAGTGGCATATGACTAATTTGAATGCAAACATTGAATTGAAAGACCTTTGGTTCGATAACGAGACGAAAACGCTGTATGTTCTTTCATCTGATGGCTGGTTGTACATGAAAAAAGAACCAGAACTGCCCGGGGAGATAGAATGGAAAAGAATAAGACTGAGCGAGAGCATACATAATGTGCGACAATTTAGCACTGCCCAAGATGAGCAAAAAACATGGATTATCAGTACCCAGGGTCAGGGATTATTTATATCAAACGATTTTGGTATCTCTTGGAAAAATATCAGTAAAGAACTTCCTAATCTCTATATCAGCCAGATGAATTTAATTAAAGAGGATGTTTATACCGCTACATACGGAGGTTTCTATATTTACCATCTGAATACCGGAGGGTGGAGCAAAATAGGGAACTCCTTATTTAACGAGCAGATCAATTGCTTTGCTGTCGATGAAGATGATCAAAAAATTGTCATTGGAACCAATGGTAACGGGATTTGGACGACAAGCTATTCTGGAGAAAGCGAAATATGGCTAAAAGATGATCAAAAAATCGAAAGCATCTTAGTCAAAAAAATGATTCAAAATCATTCGGAGAATAAAATACTTTTGTCTACCTGGGGAGCAGGAATTTACATTACCAGCAATAATGGACTCAGTTGGAAACAATCCAATCAAGGATTGGCTAATCCATATCTTCTCTCTCTTTATTACGAGTCTGACGAAAAAATCTGGGCAGGAACATTCAACGGAGGTTTATTTCTATCCAGGGATTTTGGTGAGTCCTGGAATCAAATCAAATCACCCACTTTATTAAGCAAGTATGTATATAGTATTTTAGTTGATAGGAAAAATACCAATGTAATATATGTAGGAACCAATAGAACGGTCTTGAAATCGAATAATCAGGGAGAATCTTGGAATACCCTAAATCTGGGTACTGAAGATAATCCGGTTGGCAACATCCTGACTATCGAACAGGATTGGGTAGATCCGAATATTATTTATGCTGGAACCGATTCTTCCGGAGTGTATATCTCAAAAGACGGGGGAGAATCTTGGTTTCCTTCCCAAAATGGAATACCGTTCAAGACAATTAATCAACTATACGCTATTCCCCATAAAATAAATATCCTGATAGCAGCTACTAACGGAGATGGGTGTTATCTATCCGAAAACCAGGGAAATTCATGGGAAAGAATAGAAGGACCACAAAAAGGTACGATTGTGTATGATATAGTCTATACATTTGAAAAAACTCATAACGATGAATGTTTTGTCTCTACCGAGAACGGATTATACCGACTGAATTTTCTCACAAAAGAATGGAATCCGGTTGGGAAAAACTTGCAACAAACCAGCATCAGAAGTTCGCTA
>JAQVYZ010000147.1 GCA_028708485.1 Caldisericia bacterium
AGGCTGGTATCAGGGGAGAAGAGTTTATCGGCGCCAATAATGAAATACAGAGCGATTTGGATCTTGGCAGAACCCTTACCGCAATGCCAGATGATGTGATGTATCTGGATGCTTTAGCTCAGCCAACCGGAATCAATTCAACAAACCCTACCTCTTTGGCATTTGGCTGCCAGAAAGGAATATACCGGAATACTAATAAAACACGGGACATTTCCGGATTGTACGAAATAGTGAATGAAGGTGATGTCCGTTTGTCAGATGTAACCTTCATGAAAAATAATGTGTTGGTATCCTTTCAAAAAGGGACAACCGTCACTCCGGGTGATCTTGATGTCGGTGAATTTCTTTATCACTTTCCAAAAAGATTTAGGTTTTATGATGAATATTGGGCAAAAACCAAGGTGCCTTTGAATAGCGACTATGATATGGATGAGGCGATCTATTACCTCCATAATATGAATTATGTCCGTGAGAATATCAAGTTTTATCAAGGATACGATGCCAATATATTTGACATGTCCACACACACCTCGATTATGAACGTAGTGTATGCTGATATTGATGATTCCATGACAGTATCCTTTGGTGATATTCGTATTTTTGACCAGGGTGGAACGTATTTGCCAAATTCCATCGTGCAGGAGTATGATGCAGATTGTTCTGAGACTCATACTTTTGCTCCTAACATCGAAAAACATATTATTGCATTAACTCAGAATACTTTGAGCAATCCAAGAACCTATGATTGTCTTTATATTGATATGGATAACAGCTACAGAAGAAATAATGCATTTCCTAACCCTCCTGGAACGGTTGAGGATAAAGCGAATCTTAATGAATTGGGATTAACGCCTGGTGAAATTCGATTGACAAATATATATAATTTTAGTCCTTTTTCGATTGTGAAAGATGTAGACGAAGATTATACTCGCTATGCCGAAATAAGTCCTGATTTTCCCAGTGATTGGGATCAGTCCAGCACCCATATGGCCAATATGAAACTGTGGGACAATGATGGCTTCAATGTATTAATAGCGGATCCGGAGAATAACAATAATTCCCTTATTAACCATATTTTCGGAATAGGAGACCCTCTGCTTCCAAATGAAGTGCTTTTTGACGATGATATTATTTTTTATTACAGATCTGATGTATATGATACCCGTTACACGGATGTGTATGCTTCCGATCAAGTATATACCTGTGGATCCTATATTGGTGAAAAGTTAGATTTTTGGATCAGTGAAAATCCTGTCCATGGCTTATCCATGGGTAAAAATGGTGATTTTCGCTTTATTGACTGGGAAGTTTTCCCAACGGAAGATATTGGATTAAATGTGCAGACCAAAAACCTGAAAGTGGAGCAAACCTCACAGATTGAAATCCAGGTGGAACCGGCTCCTCAGAAAGCTCATTGGGAAGGCAATGTATTCTACCCCGATGAAAGAGTCTATATTTATCTAAAAGACACAGAAGGGCCGGATGGCGTTCAGATTTATGAAGACTTCAGAGTCATCACGGCTGAGAATCCTTTGGCTGTTTTTCAATACACACCGTATCGAGGCACCTGTAATGCGGATAGCACCAGCTTTGGTTGGAAAAAGATATTTGCCTATAACCGGTTTAATGTTCCTTATTATGCTCTCGATAACTATGATTTACGTGTTGAGATTGTCGCATTTAAAGAATCCGGTGGTATAGCAAATCCTGCTCCGTTATTAAGACCTATATATGACCCATTCTGGAAAAAACATACCAACCAACCTATTTTAAATAAAACAGATATCATGGAAGACAGATGGGGCAATTTCAGCAGATTTATCGGAAACGCTTATGGTGATAATCCTTGGAACCCACCCTCTTATCCTTTGTATAATCCGGAAAGCGGATGTGGTCTTGAAAATACTCCCATCTTACCTCCTGAGTATATCCATTCATTTGATTGTTATGGTCAGGTCAAACTAGAGATAACACCGGAAGATTTAGCGTTTGTCGCTTCTAAAAAATGTATCGGCACTTTAGACCAGCGTTTTCCAAACTTGTCTTTAAAAATTAAAGATAAAGACAACGAGAGTGATGTCAATGACCCGATGGGAATGGCGATCTCGGTTCTGAATAAAGAACAGGAAGAGCTACCTGTTTTCATAGTAGAGGAGTCGGAAGATAAAAAACCTGTAACATTACATAACACTGAAACAGCTGCATTTTACAATGCTTATGGCGGTGGAATTGCTTATATGTTTACTGGTTTTATGGTGGCCGGATTAGATTCTTCAGTAGCAAAAATCTATAATAACCAATATTTGGGTATCAATGATACTTTTTACGATCAATACACATTCACGGAGAAGGTCATCGTCCAGGTCCATTTAGATGGCACTTTTCTCTATTGGCACTGGGACGATAAAGGCTCTCATCCGGGTATGTTAGATCCTGGCGACGAACTATGGGTGCCGGCTCCTGACACCACTTTTGGATCAGATCGGTTACCGGGTTACATCCAGTCGATTTTAAAACCTATCACTGATGATTTTGATTGTTCTGAGGGTTCCAATACTTGTGATCTGTGCGGCTTGAATTTTAAGCATAAACGTAAAATTTCGGCAGGTGATAAGTTTGGTCCCTTTGTGGTGACTACTTATGGTGTCCCCACTTATTTAAGGAATTATGGAGAACCGCCACGATCCCTCACAGACCAGGGTGGTGATATCCTCATAGCAGTAGCGCCGAGAGAAGCTTCTACAAAGCTTCAGATCCAGGTATTTACCTATAATGTGATATTTGATTACAACTCAGAAATACAACATCCCCCTTATTATATTTTAGATGGAGACCCGGCAGGTTATAGAAATTTTGATAGCGATACTACTTTTATCTATACGGAAGATGCTCAATCTCCATGGTATCGATCAGGACTCCGTAATTATGCTTCCATGGGTGTGGATTATTGTGGAATCAAAGAGTTTAAAGTGTTACCTCCCGATCCTTATGTCAATTTTGCTGAACTCTCTATTGTTGATCATGCATTACAGAATTCCAATATTAATTACACTTCTGGCCAGGGAGCGAACTCTCCTTTGCCAGTACCGACTCCTCAGATTGAAGCTTCTTATAACCCTCTTGTCCTTGATGTGGGTAGAGATTTCAGAGGATACTCCGGCGGACAGACTCATACCGGTAGATTGACCGGCGGAGTCAGATCCGGTGGTTTTACCCGATCTGATGAGAATCATTCAGGTTGGAACGCTTATCCTGCTATCTGGTGGTGGTTTTGGTATGATAATGTGGAATACCAGAATTTTACTGATTACAATAAGCTGGGAACCGAATTTTTCCCCTTGACTGATTATGGTATCTACTTCATTATAAAAGATATTGACGGCAATCATTTGAGCTTCTCTGAAACGGCTCCTATTGACCAGAGAATGCGAAGGATTGAGATCACCGGGCCTTTCGCTACTCCGAAAATATTTGACAGATTGAAGAATTCCATTACTTCTTCTTATGAATATAACTCAACCCTCCATGTGCCGATCAGCTATGACTGGAGCGGAAAGATTATTATCGACCATGCGAATATGGACGATTATGAATACGCTCTGGGATTTGATTGGACAAGTAAAAATGGAGACTGGGACAGTACTGATCCTGAAAATATGCAAACACAGTATCCAACTGAAAATACCATTCTAAAAGATCTAAAACAGCTTAATTTTACTGCTTTAAAGAATGTTTTCCGATTCGAGGAGATTATTCCAATCGGTGCCGGTAAGATTAATTTTAAGGTTACGCTTTGGGATGGCACTGTGAAG
>JAQVYZ010000148.1 GCA_028708485.1 Caldisericia bacterium
CTTCGAGGAATCCGCCAATGCTTTTCAATTTGGTGACTTTAAAGCCTTTTGACAATAATTGGTCCAGAAGCTCCCTCATATCTTCCTGTTGAATAATGGATATTAATAACTTCATGGATACTCCTCCCTAAAGTGTAAATAGACCTTTTTCCAATAAACTTTCCCACATTTTTTTCTCTAAAACTTCAAGTGGTTGTCTGCTATCTAATATAATAACACGATCCGGATTTTCCAAAGCAATCTTTAGATATCTTTTTCTCACTTCCGTTAAAAAAGCGACTTGTTCAAACTGGTCCTTACCTCTCTGAATTCGTTCCAGAGAAATCTCTGGGTCGATATCGAGTAAAAAAGTCAGAAATGGTATCATATCACTGAACAAATCCCGCTGAAGATGCTGAATAAGCAGACAGTCTTCCTCGTTGATTCCCTGGTAAGCAGCCGTCGAGTCAAAATACCTGTCAGTCAGGACAATGTACCCTCTATCCAAAAAACTTCGTATCATAGAGGAGTGTTGGAGACGGTCCGTTGTAAAAAGCAGAATCTGTTCCTGCGGAGTTAACGGTGTTTCTGAGTATAAAATCCATTCCTGGATTAACTTGCCAAACCGATTCGAGGTTGGTTCCGCTGTCAGCCAAACAGAATGACCAAGTTGGATTAATTTGTCATATAGGTACTGTGTCAAGGATGATTTCCCGGAACCATCAATCCCTTCAAAGCTAATAAATGGATAACTGGTTGGTTTCATTTTTTTTAAGATGAAAATACCCAGAAATAATAAATCTTAGTGCCTAATATTTGGCCTGAATTGCTTTTTAACACAGCTTGGAATAAATTCTCTCCCGTCGTTTCAGGTAAGTAATAATACCGGTAGGGATATTCTGTCAGAAACGCTACCAATTGACCGTTCACATATATCTCAATACTGGCACCCAACGGATCGAGTATAGAACAACTGATATCCACGGGAGAACGAAAATTGATTTTATTCGTCCCAAACTCTACCCGAAAAAGATCCGATTCGGATACCGGGGATCTGTAAAAAGAGGAATCAGGCTCATTCGGTTGAGAGGGAGGCGGTTCAGTAGAAGGTGGGATGGGGTTGTTTGGATCAGTGGGATTTTGTGGATTTTCCGGTTGGTTGGGATCTTCTGCTCCGGGAGTCTTCTCCGGATCTTTCCCGCTTTCTTTTGGATCGTTTTCATTTGGTTGTTTCGGATCGGTTTTTTGATCAGGATTTTTCACCGGTGAAACATGCTTCTCAGTGCAATAACCCATCTCAGCTCCCATAATTCTAGTTTCAATATGGTATGGACAGTCTGTTCTCGCCAGTTTCCCGGAGGTGTTGCACACCCTCAGGGTAATATACCCTTCCGGTTTCGCCCAATCTTCATCATGAAATTTTGCTGATCCCAATGGCAGATAGAGAGATGCAATAAAATCATGAAAAATCTTTCCTGAAAAAGTGGATCCGTAATTCGCGACAAAAGAGAGATCAATCTCTTTGCTGTCCGCACCGACGTATACTGCAGTAGCAAGAGAAGGGGTGATGCCCACAAACCAGCCGTCTCTGAAATTCTCCGTAGTACCTGTCTTTCCGGCTAACGGGATGCCGTCTACCCGGATTTGTGAAGCTGTTCCAGCAGAGGAAAGAGGTCCTTTTAACAGATCTGTCATGAGGTAAGCCGCTTGAGGAGATATTACCTGTTTTGCAGCCTCTTGATGTTCATAAATCGGATCGGCTAAATTCCTTTTCTCGATCTTCAGGATGGCATAGGGTAGATGATAGACGCCTTTATTCGCCACCACACCATAAGCAGAAGCCATATCCAACGGTCTTACCTCCACTGTTCCGAGTGCAATGGAAGGAACCTCAATCAGGTTGGAAGTAATCCCCATTTTTCGAGCATACACGACAGTTTCTGCAATCCCGGCTTTCAGCATGGCTTTAATAGCTGCAATATTCGAAGAGATCGCAATCGCTCTTCTTACAGTTAATTTACCAAAAAATCCCGATGTCCATTCTTTTGGGCGCCAACCGTCAATATTGACTGCTTCACTGACCAGATAGGATTCCGGACCTAATAAACCATGATCAATCGAGGCGGTATACGGGAATAGTTTAAAACTTGATCCCGGCTGTCTTTCAGCTAAAGCACGGTTAAATTTCGTATTCTGATAATCTCTCCCACCCACAATAGCCAGAATTTTCCCTGTCTTGGGAGAGAGGGAAACGATAGCTCCCTGAGGTTGTAAGGTTCCTAAGGTATCTTTTTTTCCGGTCGGCAGAATCCCCTCTTTCTCAGCCTGGTTTAAAACTTGTGTAAAAGAACGGTAAGCTTGGTGCTGAACATCACTGTCAAGAGTAGTATAGATCTTCAAACCACCCTTATAAAGTTCACTGACTGAAAGTATTTTCACAGCCTCTTCCTTGACATAATCAATGAAATAATCTGCTCCGTCTGCGAGAAGCGTCTGATTATTGGAGACTGTCTCTTTTTCCTGGACTGTAATGGGAGCTGCCCATGCCTGGTCTGCTTCCTCTTTGGTGACATATCCGTTTTTCACCATTTTGTCCAAAACACTGCGTTGTTTCGCTTTTAGGACAGCATCAATATGCTTAACAGTATAGATCGAGGGAGCTGGTAAAATAGCAGTCATCAGACTGGCTTCCGCGAGATTGATCTCTTTGGCAGGTTTATTAAAAAACTTCCGGGCCGTGGTCTCTACCCCGTAACAACCTTCCCCAAAATAAGACTGATTTAAATATAACTCCAGAATCTCCGTTTTTTTAAAAGTCTGTTCAATCCTGGTAGATAAAATGATCTCTTTTACTTTTCTGGAAATTGTTTTATCCATCGTCAGAAAAACATTCCTGGCTAATTGCTGGGTAATCGTGCTACCCCCCTCAGAGAAGTCCTGGGTAACAAGGTTCTTGACGACAGCCCTTAAAAATGCCCTGAGATCAAAACCCTGATGCTGGTAAAAACGTTCGTCCTCGGAAGCAATGATGGCATTCTGCAGCGCTGGAGAAATATCAGATAGTTTCACATATATTCTCTGTTCTGACAGAAAAAGAATTTTTAGAAGTTTTCCATTTTGATCTAAAATCTGTGAAGATTCTTCCGGTTGGATAATGATATCTTTTGCAGAAGGCAATTCCCGGGCATATTCTTTTAAGACGGTACTGAAATAAGCAAAAACAGATCCAATCGATACCACTAGCAAGAACAATACAAACGATAAAATACGTTTGCCGATAGAAGATTTCTTCGGCAACAGTGAATATTTACGGTAATACTTCGACATCTATCTCCACTTGGTCGATATACTCATCATTTTTTCGCAATATAGCCTGGAAATGGTGCTTGCCAGGTGTAGAGATTCTCATGGCGTACTCGAATGGTCTTCCCTCCAGAACGGTAGTCCGGTGATCATCGATATAGAGTTCAATTCTGTTTGCATCAGGGTGATTGACCTGGAATTGGATCACAAATTGTTGGTTGGCGATAATCGAAGAAGGTAATAAAATACGTAAAGGCTTACCGTGTTCTGTGCAGATTTCAGTAGGTTCTGTGCCATTTAAGAAAGCTTTTTCTTCTACCTCTGTGCAATACTCGTTTGCTAACTTCCCCGTAACAGTACAGATACGCTTATACACAAATTCATGCCTGTGTATCATACAGTATTTTGTCGGACCAAAACCAGCCAAATAAGTAGAATAGACTCTTTTATCCGGAGGGCAATCGTCAAGAGCTGATAAACCGCTTTCTCTGCATATATAAGCGCCATGAAGCCCGTCTTT
>JAQVYZ010000149.1 GCA_028708485.1 Caldisericia bacterium
AGCATAAATTTGGTTTGTCGAGAGACTCTCCCATAGATTTCACCTGTAGAGTCCCGGGCGAAGTCTCCCTGTGCATCGTTTCGAAATCTAACGTATTGCAAGGCTTTGTCACCATCAAGGATTTGCCAACCCGCTTTTAAGTTGATATTCGTTCCATCGGTCGGATCGACATACACCATATCTTTTTCCACCTCATAATCAATTCCGCCGATGGCATCCACAATTTTCCTAAAAGCGATAAAGTCTACCTTGATATAGAGTTTTGTATCCATATCGATCAGCTGTTCAACCGTACGCAAGGTCAATCCAATGCCCCCGTCGCTAAAATAATCCTCATTAATGGTGGAGTTGATCTTATCAAAGGTATCATGCCCCGGGATTTCAAGCCACGTATCTCTGGGTATGGACATAGTGCGCAGGATCTTATTCTTTGTGTCCACGTTGAGCAAAATCATCGTATCGCTTCTGGTTCCCATGTAGTCATTTTCACGAGTATCACAGCCAACCAATAAGACATTAAATCGTTCTGACCAATTGATCCGATAGTTTTTCCGAAGTGATTTTGCAGCTAGGTTCTTTGGGTTGGTAAATCGAAATAATCCGACTAAGTAGTATCCGGAGCTGGCTACCAAACCGATAGCAAGAATCAGTACGATATACAATCCGAATGGGCTACGCTTTTTTGTATGGCTGGATTTCTGTGTCATCGAATCATCACCTCTTTGATTTCTTTTCTGTCAAAAACAAAAATGAAAGCACTATAAATCCCAATACCGATTACTAATAGTAGCAATACTTCAATCCCTCGATGTAAGTCTAAAGAAAGGTTTAAAAACCTTGGTGTCACTTTTTCAGAGATTAAGAATAAGGAGACAGCCATGATCAGAGAGGCAACAAAGGTTGATGCTGCGGTTTTGAGAATAGACTGAATTCTCAAACATTTGTATTTGTTCCTGACGATGATCCAAAGAATCACCACATTGACATAAGCCGCAATCGTTGTTCCCATCGCTAAACCCTGATAATTCCAAATCTTGACAAGAACGGCATCGGTTACAAATAAAAAAAGAACTGTTATCAGAGCGACATACACCGGTGTCTTCGTATCATGTGACGAATAAAAGATTTTCACCAAAACCGCTGTTATCGACCAGGGAACCAAGGCAAGCGAATACCAGAACAAAGCTTTTGATGTCAACATGGTAGAATAAGTGGTGAACTCCCCTCTTTCAAATAACAACCTGATGATCGGCTTCCCAATTGCCATTAAACCTAAAGCTGCCGGTACAATAACAAACAATACAAATCTCAGTGCCCAAGATAAATTCTTGACTAAGGCTTGGTGATCCTTACAAATAATATTTTCAGATAACGTTGGAAAAACAACGGCAGATATGGCAAGTGCAAAAATACCGATCGGAAATTGCGAAGTCTTAAAAGCATAGCCCAATGCCGGGATGGCATCTACTTCCAAAAAAGAGCCAAAGAACTTTTCAATTAATGGAGCAAGGTAATTGACACCTGAGCCAATTAAAACCGGCAGTACCAAGGCATATATTTCTTTCATCGCCGGGTGGCTTAGTTGTTTGGTAAACCGATACCCCAAACCATATTTTTCAACCCAGATATATTGAATCAAAAACTGACCAATAGACCCAATAATCAATGCATAGGCAACACTGTTGATTCCCCATTGATCAGCATATAAAAAGGTTACCAAGACTACAATGGCATTAAAAATAATACCTCCTAAAGTAGGAATGCCGAATATTTTCAGGGAATTCAACGTACCGGCGTTTAAGGCAGCTAATCCCAGAAAATAGACAGAGGGTAATGCGATTTGGAAAATTTGCAGGGTCATCTGGTATTGATCCGGTTTAAAACCCGGTGCCTGAATTTTAACGATCCAGGGAGATAAAACATACAACACTACCATTAAGCCAATCATCATCAAAGTGAATTGATTGACTACCACGGCGTAAATATGCTTTATTTCCTCTTTATTATTCTGATATAAATACCTGGTGAATATTGGAATAAAAACCGCGCTGACCATTCCAGCCACTAATAAGTTCGATAAGGTAATCGGAATATAGGAGCCTATATCAAATGCACCTCTCGGCGCAGTTGTCCCGAATTTAGCAGCCAGAATAGTCTCTCTGGCATAACCCAACATTCGGCTGATAAGAGCGCCAAAAGTGATTATTCCGGCATTCTGAAAAAGTCTTTTTGCCTCCATCAGGGATTCTTTTTCTGGTCATCCGCTGGGGTTGTGACTTCTTTCATTTCTATGGGTTTGGTCTCAACGACAGATTTTACCAGAAATGGATTCGGAAAGCTCTCCGTGGCAACAAAGGGTTTAATCGAGATGACCAGGATTGTGTATTTAGATAGATAAGTCTCCAGAAAACCGGTTGCACCTGTTTTGAAGGTCTGGTTCCCATACTTGATCTCCTTGCTTCCGGCTGGAATCTGGACAACCATTTTAAAATTAACATCCTTTAACTTTGGTTGTGTTCTGGCGACTAATGTTCCCTGGGGAGTAGTGACATAGACTTGGGTAGGTTGAGCAGTAGGATTGTTGATAATGATTCCAAATGAGGCACCATTAGCGTGACGGAATACATCTCCTTTTTTCAAAGAGCTGACGATCACTTCATCCAAATTAATGGCACGGACTTCCAAAGTGTAATACTCCATCTGTCGTTTGACAGTATAGTGTTTTATTACTTTGATGACACCAAATGTGCCTACAATGACAATCACGATGAGCAATAGGAGATCGAAAAGATTGATGAAACCAAATAATTTTCCTTGATCATCGACAATTGTCATGTTCATGCCTCCTGCTTAGTTATGTTCACGCCAAGGGATACTAATTTCTCTTCAAAATTGGCATATCCCCGATCCACCTTCTCATAAGCTTCAATTACACTTGTATCCGGTATGGAGAGCGCTGCCAGAATCAATGCCATTCCCCCCCGCAAATCAGGACTGGTTACCGTAGCGGGAGTTAGGCTGGAGGAACCAAATACTGTGGCTACCTTTTCGGTTGTTACAATTTTGGCGCCCATCTTGGTTAACTCTCTGGCGACCTGGAATCGGTTCTCAAATACATTTTCGACAATCACACTCACCCCATCTGAAATACAGGCCAGAGCCATCATCGGGGACTGAAGATCCGTCGGAAATCCCGGATAAGGCATCGTTTTTATCTGGAAAGAGTTGGGACGTTTTTTCATTCTCACATGGACTGAGTCCTGTCCAATGATATCAATCGATGCTCCGATCTCTTTTAGTTTATAAATCAAGGAGCTGTTATCGGCCACACTCATGTGGTTAATGATCAAATCTCCTCGTGTTATCACTGTCGCAATCATGAAGGATCCTGCTTCGATTCGATCCGGCATGATCCGGTGATAGTGGTTCGGTTTCAATGATTTGACGCCTACTACCCGGATGGTCTTGGAACCCAACCCGAATATCTTAGCGCCCGCTTTGTTCAAAAAATTGATCAGATCTACTATTTCAGGTTCCTGGGCTGCATTTTCTATGATTGTATTGCCATCTGCCAAACATGCGGCTAAAATAGCGTTTTCCGTGGCGCCAACCGAGGAATAGTCAAGATAGATCGTACTTCCCTTCAAACCGGAAGTTTTCATATGAATCCAGCCCTGTTCCATCGCAAGGTCTGCTCCGAGCCTTTTCAAGCTATTGATATGCAGGTCCATTTGACGTGAGCCGATATTGCATCCTCCCAAGGGTGGAAGCCGTACTTCTCCACATCTTGTCAACATCGTA
>JAQVYZ010000150.1 GCA_028708485.1 Caldisericia bacterium
TTGATCAGTTTAACCTGACACACGAGGAAATTGCAGTTTCAATCGGAAAAAGTAGGGTGTTTGTCACGAACCTTTTAAGGCTGTTACATCTTGATTTATCCACTATTCAGGAATTAAAAGAAGAGAAAATATCCGAAAGCCATGGTCGGTTGTTGCTGCAAATTATAGATATAGACCAGAGAGAGAGTTTGTTAGCTGAAATTCACCAAAAAAATCTATCGGTGAAAGAGCTTGAAAAAAGGATATCCACTATTCTTCACCCCATCGAGAAGAAAACCAAAAAACTTTCCACCCTTTCTACTTTTTCCGATTTTGAAAAAAAACTTTCCACCCTTATCCACAAGCAAGTTCGAGTGAAACCAAGAAAAATCGAGATAATTTTTAAGGATGAGAAGGAACTTTCAGAAATTTTTCAACAGTTTACACGTCTCTATGATGATGATGATCTTAAAAACTAATTAGTCATTATCTTATAGTTGTTAATAAATTTATAAATACTTGATCTTATTGGTTATTTCTTCCACAGCCGCTTTTACGGTTTCATTACTTTCAATCTCTTTTTTGATCTTTTCGAAAGAGTGAATAATCGTTGAATGGTCTCTTCCGCCAAATAATCGTCCTATCATCGGCAGTGAGTAATCAGTTAATTCTCTGATCAGGTAAATCGCTATTTGTCTAGGAGTGCTGATATCGTGATTTCGTTTTTTTGTCTCGAGGTCTGCTGAATTAATATTAAAATACTCAGCTACAGTATTTTTAATATCATCTGCCGTGATAATTTTGTTCTGAATAGGAACAATATCTTTCAGCACTTCTTTAGTCAATCCAATAGTAATTTCTTTGTTATTCAGGGAAGCATAAGCCAAAAGACGTATCAAAGTGCCTTCGAGATCACGGATATTCTTGAATGGCTGATTAGCAATAAAATCCAACACATCATCTGAAACATCCAGCTCTTCGAAAGTAGCTTTTCTTCTTAAAATCGCTACCCTGGTTTCGTAATCGGGAGGTTGAACATCTGCAATTAATCCCATTTGGAATCTTGTTTTCAATCTATCCGCCATACCATCCAGGTCTTTTGGTGGTCTGTCTGATGAGAGTGCAATCTGCTTTTTTGCATCATATAATGCGTTAAAAGTGTGGAAAAACTCTTCCTGGGTCCTTTCTTTACCGGACAAAAACTGGATATCGTCGATAATTAATAAATCTACTCCTCTGTAAAAATCATGAAATTCACGCACTTTTCTTTCCTGAATCGAGTAAATCAGTTCATTCGTAAATTTTTCTGATGTTGTATATAGCACTTTTTGTTTCCCTTTTTCCATCACTGAATGTGCGACAGCCTGAAGTAGATGTGTTTTTCCCAATCCAACTCCACCATACAGAAATAAAGGATTATAGGTGCTGCCGGGAAATTCAGAAATCGATTTACAAGCGGCATGAGCAAAATGATTTCCATTGCCTACAATAAAGTTCTCAAAAGTGTAACGTTCGTTAAGAGGACAATTTTGCAGTAAATCTTTTTTTGCATGAATCGTCTCACTCTTTTTTTTATTGTTGCTTTCCTCTTTCAGGGATTTTTCATCAATACGGTAGATCACTTCAATCTCTTTCCCGGTAACTGAGACGACTGAGGAAAGAATTAATGAGGAGTATTTTGTTTGAAGCCAATCCTTGACAAACTCGGAGGGAACTGAAATGAGTATATGCTGATCAGTCTCTTCTATGTAAGACGTTTGCTTAAAAAACATCTCAAAGGTAGGTTTGGTAAGTTGTAGTTTTAGCTGTTCAAGAACTTTGGTCCAAATATTCATCCAATAAACCCCTTAGATTAATTTTATATGGATATAATACTATACAGGTAAATCGGGGAAAAAAACAATTCATAAAGAAGGAAAAAATGATTGTTGAATCAAATAATCTTGATCCGGAGCTTCGCGAGAAGTTAATAAAAGAGATTGCCAGTCTGTTGAAGACAAAACCGGAGTTGGTGACATTGACAGGAGTTATAATCCAGCTGCAACAAGGCGCCTTTAACCTTAACCAGGCAGAAAAACAGGTTTTAATGCAAGCTTATGTGAATGCCGCTGGAAGTATCTCAAAAACCGCATTATTACTTGGAGTTACAAGGAAAACTGTGTATAGCCTGCTGAAAAAACATCAAATTGATTCTTTAATAAACATAAATGGATAATAAAATTCTGGTATGTGAAAAATTTTGCATCTTTGTGAAAATTAATGCCCAAATACATCTGATTTTGTAAAAAACTCTCAAAAAAAACCATTTTTTTCATCTTTTATTCTTTTTCTCATCCTTTATACTCAATCATGGTGGCTTATTTATTGAAATACGGTTGATACTGATGGATGTTGGTTTGACAGATAAGCAAGCATAATTTTTTTCATCGCTGTGGACTGCAAAAGAACATTTTGATGTCACGGTTGATCAATAAAAACACTACCTGCCTTGTAAAGTAAGGCAAGCGCAATGCAAAACTTTTCAGAAAGGAGAAAATGCATGAGAAAAGCGCTAAGCTGGTTTATAACAGTCGTTATGTTAGCCAGCATTTTACGTGTTGGATTTACTCCAACCCCTGTCCAGGGTGCTGAAAATGCCAATGGAACTTTTATCACCGTACGATTTGTCCCCGTGGGATTTAATCGCGATGGTAAAGAACTGATTGGAAAAGATTTTCCCTGGCAAAAAACAGGAGAACAAGTTTGGGGTAGAACCGGGTATAATATGCCGGATTCTCTAAAAGCCTTTGGTCTGTGGACGTATACCAATACAGCCACTGACACGACTTTACAGATTTCTGACATTAATATTCCTGCGACTACAACAGAACGTTCTGTCTCTCCTGTTCTGTGGACCGATTTTTATCTAACGGTGAATCCAGCCGGTGGACGCTCCCAGGAGTCCGAGCACTGGTATGCTGTTTATGACAATGTCGGTCAATTATGGTTAGATCCGGACGGAAGATTTAACGACCCTCGTTATTTCGAGCCGGCCGATCCAACTAATTTAAATGACAAGTACATTTCTGAATCTTGTAAGAACAATCCTTTGGCTCGTGTCGATCCCTCTACGGGAAACAACACCCAGGGACCTTACATTCTCGACCAAGAGAATCCACGTTTCAACGCATCCGTGGATGATGACGGGAACACAGTCATTTATTTCTGGGACAAAAACCGCACACAACGAGTATTCCGTATGGGTTGGGTAGACATGGTAGATTTCCCCTTAGACAGAGACAGCTCTGGAAATCTTCTCGCTACCGAAATTCAGGGAATCGAAGTTGAGAACGCGGTGGATGTCGGTGTGTTTGACTGGGATGCTTCCGGTGGAAAAAAAGTAGATGAATCCACCAGCTCCAATGTCAGAGGGTATGAATTGGTTGATTTCCGGTATTGGGGAACACCCAATGAAGTAGCGCCGCTGTCTGGCGGAAGCGCTCAGGTAGCTGATTATGCAACCGCTGCGCTGAAGACCTATAACTGGTATTACAACAGCTCAGACTTAACCTCCGCGTCCCTCACCGCTCCCTCTACAGGGAATTTATCTCCTAACGTAGGCACCATTAAGGTATGCGTCGGAGATGAATTGCACACCGGTTCCGGTACTGAGACCCTGGTTGCGGATAAGATCACCGAGATCACTCCGTGGACCCCGGGAACTTATTGGACAAACATGGCTCAGTACAATCCTGGCGAATTTATTTATCGCAAGGGTGTGGGTTATGATGGTGGTTTAACTGCTCTGAATGAAGAATATTTCGTTCAGACCGGTGACATC